>JBAPSR010000016.1:0-4287 GCA_049281755.1 Binataceae bacterium (SeqCode) | reverse complement strand
AGCCCTCAATCGTCATTCCGAGCCCTGGGCGAGGAAACCCGGGGCGGCCATGCACTCCTCCGCGGATGAATGCGAAGGCCGCGCTCGGCTGGCGCTTGCCTTTACTCACGGGCGCGGCTTTGTTAGTTTTCTCGGATTAACAAAGGAATAAAAGGGAAAGAAAGAACTCCGAATGCCCCTCCAGGTCGCCAAGAAAAAGGAAATTATCCAGGCCAACGCCCGGTCCACCACCGACAGCGGTTCACCCGAAGTGCAGGTCGCACTCCTGTCCGCACGGATCGAGCAGCTAACCGCGCATCTCGGCACGCACGCGAAGGATCATCATTCGCGCCGGGGTCTGCTGCGAATCGTCGGCCAGCGCCGCCGATTGCTGGATTACCTCCATTCGCGCGACTTCGCCCGATACAAAGGGCTGATCGAGAAACTCGGCATCCGGAGATAGGCCGCATCATTTGGCCGCGCCGCCCGAATTTTTCTCCGGGCAGACGCGGGCCCCGACCGGCCGCCCGGCCAGTCGGCGCGCGCACCATCGATGGTGCCCGGCGGGAATATCGCCCGCAGTCGTCCGCGGCCCCGTGCCTCCCTCAGGTGTCATTTACATGTCCCACAAACTAGAGATTGAATTTGCCGGGCGGCAGTTGTCGCTCGAAACCGGCCGTCTGGCCAAACAGGCGCATGGCTCCGTCCTCGCCCAATACGGCGATACCGTGGTGCTCGCCACCGCAACCTCGGAGTACAAGAGCCGCGACAAGATCGATTTTCTGCCGCTCACCGTCGACTACGTCGAAAAGACTTTCGCCGCCGGCAAGATTCCCGGCGGATTCTTCAAACGCGAAGGCCGCGCCTCGGAAAAAGAAGTCCTCACCTCGCGCCTGATCGACCGCGCGATGCGCCCGCTGTTTCCCAAGGGCTACGACAAGGAAACCCAGATTATCGTGACCGTGCTCAGCGCCGATCACGACAACGATACCGACGCGCTCGCGCTGATCGCCGCCTCGGCCGCGCTCCAGGTTTCCGATATCCCGCACGACGGACCCGTCGCCGCGGTGCGGATGGGCCGGATTGGCGGCAAGATTACCGTCAGCCCGAAGATCGGCGAGCTCGAAGAAAGCGATTTCTCACTGATGGTCGCGGGAAAGCCCGATTCGATCGTGATGCTCGAAGGTGGCGCGCGAATCGTCGAGGAAGACGCAATCGTAGAGGCGCTGTTCGCCGCGCACGAGGCGATGCGTCCGCTGTTTGAAATTCAGGAACAGCTCCGCAAGCTCGCGGGCAAGCCCAAGCGCGAGTTCAAGGTCAAGACGATGGACGCGGCGCTGCTCGCGGCGGTGAAAAAACACGTCGGCGACGGAATCGGAAAAGCGTTCGCGACCGCCGGCAAAAAGGAACGCAACACCGCGGTCTATGCTGTAACCGACGGTGCGGTGGCCGCTCTGTCCGAGCAGTTTCCGAATCGAGCGGGCGAGCTCGAAGAGGCCTGCGACAAGCTCGTGCGCGAGCACGTGCGCTCTGAGATTCTCGATAAGCACAAACGAATCGACGACCGCAAGCCCGCCGATATTCGTCCGCTGAGCGCGCAAGTGAAGGCGCTTCCGCGCACCCACGGCTCCGCGATTTTCAGCCGCGGCGAGACCCAGGTGCTCGCGACGGTCACGCTCGGGACCTCGTCCGACGAGCAGAAGATCGACGCGCTGCTGGGCGAGCGCTTCAAGAAATTTTTGCTCCACTACAATTTTCCGCCGTTTTCGACCGGCGAGGTCAAGTTCCTGCGCGCGCCTTCGCGCCGCGACATCGGACACGGCGCGCTGGCCGAGCGCGCGTTGTCGCCGATTCTCCCCGATGAGAGCGAATTCCCGTACACGATTCGCGTCGTGTCAGAGGTGCTCGAGTCCAACGGCAGCTCCTCGATGGCCACGGTGTGCGGCGGAAGCCTTGCTCTCATGGACGCGGGCGTGCCGATCAAGGCGCCGGTGGCGGGAATCGCGATGGGCCTGGTGAAAGAGGGCGACAAGGTCGCCGTCCTGACCGACATCCTGGGCGACGAGGATCACTTCGGCGACATGGACTTCAAGGTCGCGGGCACCGCAACCGGCGTCACCGCGATCCAGATGGACAACAAGGCCGGCGGAATCACCCGCGACGTTTTGCGCCAGGCGCTCTACCAGGCGCGCGACGCCCGGCTGTTCATCCTGGGCGTGATGGACAAGGCGATCGCGGAGCCGCGCAAGGATCTTTCCGCCTACGCGCCGCGAATCGTCACGATCAAGATCAAGCCCGACAAGATCCGCGAAGTGATCGGTCCGGGCGGCAAGGTGATCCGCGGCCTGGTCGAGGAGACCGGCTGCAAGATCGATATCGAAGACGACGGCACGGTGCTGATCGCTTCGAGCGACGGAATCGCGATGGAAAAAGCGATCAGCGCGATCCAGGCGATCTGCGCCGAGCCCGAAATCGGCAGAATCTACGACGGCGTGGTGCGCAAGATCGTCGAGTTCGGCGCATTCGTCGAAATCATGCCCGGCACCGACGGCCTGCTGCACATCTCGCAAATCTCGAACGAGCGAATCCGCCGGGTCGAGGACGTGCTGCACGAGGGCGACGAGATCAAGGTCAAAGTTCTCGACGTCGATCGCAGCGGAAAGATTCGGCTCTCGATGCGCGAAGCGGAGCAGGACTCCGGGGACAAGAAGTAGGCGCGCACCGCGATGGTATCACGCAGCGTCCTTTCCAACGGCGTTCGGGTCCTGTCCGAGGCGATGCCGCAGATGGTGTCGTCAACTATCGGCATCTGGGTCGAGAACGGTTCGCGCTACGAGACTCCGGCCGAAAGCGGCGTCTCGCACTTTATCGAGCATCTGCTGTTCAAGGGCACCAAGAAGCGCACCGCCGCGCAAATTGCCGAAGAGATGGACAACGTCGGCGGTGTGCTCAACGCGTTCACCGGCAAGGAATACACCTGCTATTACGCGAAGGTGCTCGGTGCGGATCTGCCGATGACGATCGATCTGCTCGCGGACATTTTTCTCGAATCGATTTTTGATTCCGAGGAAATCGATCGCGAGCGGCAAGTCGTGTTGCAGGAAATCTCGCAGGCCGAAGATACTCCCGACGATTTTATCCATGACCTGTTTACGCTGAAATTCTGGGAAGGCCATCCGCTGTCGCTGCCGATTTTCGGCTCGGTCGATTCGGTCAACAAGATCCATCGGGGGCTTTTGCGCTCGTTCATGGCCGAGCGCTACCGCGCGCATCGCGTGTTTATCGCCGCCGCGGGCCAAGTCGATCACGATCAACTGGTGCGCGATTGCGAGCGGCTGTTCGGCGTGATCAAGGGCGACGGGATGACTGAAAAGATCGCGCCGCCCGCCGATCGCCGGTTCGTGATCTATCACGAGAAGAAACTCGAGCAGGCTCATATCTGTATCGGCGGTCCCGGGCTCAGCCAGGGCGCCGAGCTGCGCTACGCCAGCTACCTGCTCAACACCGCGCTCGGCGGCGGGATGTCCTCGCGCCTGTTCCAGGAAGTGCGCGAGAAGCGCGGTAGGGTTTACAGCATCTACTCGTTCATGTCGTCGTTTGCCGATTGCGGTTACTTCGGAATCTACGCCGGCACCAATCCCGAATGGGTCGATGAAGTCCTGGAAGTCACGATGCGCGAGGTTCGCAAGGTCGCGCGCGACGGGCTTGCGCCGGCCGAGCTCGCGCGCTCGAAAAGCCAGCTCAAGGGCAACATGCTGCTCGGGCTGGAAGGCACCGAGAGCAGGATGAATCGGCTCGCGCGCAACGAGATTTATTTCCGCCGCGAAATCCCGGTCGCCGAACTAGCCGCCGGAATCGACGCCGTCACCAACGATCAAATCGTCGAGTTGGCATCGGCATGGTTCCAACCCGAAAAAATGGCGATGATCCTGCTAGGCGACCTGAAGGGCAAAAACCTGGACCAATCCGTATTCTCCGCCCTCGCCTGACATCTTTCCCAAGAGAGTTTGCAGATACCCTCTCCCCCCGGGAGAGGGCGGCGCGGCGCGGTGCTTGCGCTTTTTCCGCAAGCATCGTGACGCGCGGGTGAGGGTGCTGCTCTGAGAGCGTTGCGGCACGCGGCCATGGACGCGGCGCCATTGTCTCAATGCCCGATGGAGTTCCTCCAGCACCACAAATTCCATTTTTTCAGCCACGCGAGCGTCTTGCGCGACCGCATGCTCACACACTGTTTACAGCATCACTTGACAGTCGCCAGGGGGGGTAGTAGCGACTATGCGCAATCGCAAGGAGCAATCAGTGAAGATC
>JBAPSR010000015.1:0-1524 GCA_049281755.1 Binataceae bacterium (SeqCode) | reverse complement strand
ACATTACCCTTCCGTTCGATCGCGCCGATCACGCCGACTCTGCCGTAGCCGTATTTTTCCTGACCAAACGGCAATTCGCCCATGCGCGCCCGCTGCTGTGCGCTCTTCTTGTTCCAGTGGCGGTTGCGATCCTTTCCGCCAACGTAGGTCTCATCGGCCTCAACAATTCCAGACAGCGACTGGTACATGTCACCAGCCATCGCCGCGCGCCAGCGCATGCACATAAACCAACTGGTGTGGTAGTCGTGGGTCGAGTTCTCTCCAAACATCACGCGATGAATCTGTAGGGCGCTGATGCCTTTCTTTGCGGTCAGCATCAGGTATCCGACCTTGAACCAGAGGTTCAGAGGAATCTTGGTATCCTGAAGGATCGTGCGAGTGATGACGCTGAAACGATAACCGTTGCGCTTGTGGCAGATGGTCACTTCGCCGGTGTGCTTGTCTATGGTTTCCGCGCCGCTCTTGCAGACCCAGTGGAAGGGACGGGTCTTGAGCGCAAAAACCTTTTCGCTGTGACAGCGAGCGCAGCGCACACCATTGGGCCAGCGCATCTGCATCAGGAAGCGCTTGCACTGATCCTCGGTTCCGAACTGCTGGTCGAACTCTGATATGGTCTGCATGATGAGGGAAATATAGCGCTAGGACCGTGTGGTGTCAATAGCCACCTAGTCCCCACTAGCTCAGCTACTCGGACCGCCCAAAAAACCGCGCGGACCTGTCCTACGGAGCCTATCGTTTGAATGCCTCAAAGCCGCCCCTGACCTTCGCCCGGCATGACAATACTTGTTGTGTTGGACAATGTGTTGGTAACGGCATCAACGCCCGGTGCGGCGTTTCTTTTTTTGAGGGACAACCTCTAACAACTCGGGGTCGAATTTTTTTAGATCGGCGTCTTCGAGGATTTCGTTGATTTCTTTGTCACGGGCAGTTTGCTTTGCCTTGGGTGACTTGGGCTTTTTTGCGAGTTTCATTGGATCGAATTTAGCGCGCTTGGATTTACTCTGCTACATGCTTTGACGCGCTTGTCGTTTCTCGGGGTCCGAGCGCTAATGACTGCGCGCCGACGGGACGGGCGGCTCGCGAGGCGCTTCTACGAAGAACTCACACCGGACCGCGCAGGCGAATTCAATTTGTGCTGGTTGGGCTGCTTGGGCATTGATAGGCACGGCCACTGCCGGTGTAGCCAGTAGTTGCTCCGGTATTGTTGGCGACGCTTTTAATATCGTCGATCACTAGAAAATTCCCGCCCATTTCACTCGTCTTGTTTCTCATCGCATTCTTTACCGATTCCAGGTTGTAAAGAGGCAGGAGTGAACCGACCGACACTTCGCCAAGTTCGGTGCAGTCCTTCGGTGCCTCGCTTTTGGTCGCATATTTGACGCTCTGAGCGCTCTCATTCAGGCTGGTGCAGGAACCTAGAAGGACGCATGCTGCGAGAATCGTGGCGACTGAGAGAAGTTTTCTTTCCATCCGATTAAGGCGCTCCGGAGGCGATTCTATTTGCGTTTGTTGCGTTGGATGGTT
>JBAPSR010000014.1:0-1753 GCA_049281755.1 Binataceae bacterium (SeqCode) | reverse complement strand
TTGACCTCGGTGCCGGTCAGGATCATCCCGGCTTCGACCGCGTCTTCGATAAAGAAGTCGTGGCGAGCCTTGCGGTTCTCGACCACGAGCTCGATTGCGCCAGTCTTTGGCTTTGCGTTTTCGTGCGCCATCGCGCGTGAAAGTCTATCCGCGCCAGCGATTGGATATAAGAGGCGGCTCGCGCGGCGATCGGACGAGTGGTTGCGAGCAATCGGTATCAGCCTTACACTTAAGACAGTAACCGTACCGACTGGCCTTGCTCACGGTCATTCGCCAATTTATCCCGATGGGGGCGAACAGGATTCGACGGAGTCACAAGGGCCATGGTCGCACGCCGGGCACCGCTGGCCCGTAAAACAAGCGGACTGCGAAATTTACCCGCAGACAATAACGGTTACGCTCTGGCGGCCTAAGGGCCGCTAGCGTCCCGCCGCTGCTCGCCCATGGCAGCGGGCCGGGGCGTCATTTAGTGGGCTAGGACGCCGCCGTACGCCGGTTGGACGGTTGCCCGAAACTTCAAGCGGCTGGTCGTAAGGAAGCCCGTCCGCGGGCGTCCTTGAGACGAGATTAAATCGCGGACTAAGCGTGTAGTGGCCGTCGCTGGAGTGTCTTCGGACGGGGGTTCAATTCCCCCCGCCTCCACCATCGTAACGAGGATCAACCATGCAGGAAAAGATTCAGGTCGGATTCCAGGTGTTCGTTTCCGATGGAGGCGAGGAGTTCGGCGCGGTGCGCGCGGTCTCGCCCTATGGCCGGCCCGAGCTGGTGATCTTTGTCGAGAATGCCGGCGACTTCACCGTTCCGCTCGCCGCGGTTGAAGCGGTGCATTCGGAGAAAGTCGTGCTTAGCTGCGCGAAGCTCGACGCTCGCCTGCGCCGCGCGATCGGCCACGCTCACGACGCCGAAAAACCCGGCGCCTGACCTACGCGCGGCGCAGCTCGATTGGGCATAAACCGCAAAAGACCGGAAGGGATCGTCTTTGATCTCGGCCAGACGATTGTGGACGACGTCGCGTTTGACGTGCGACGAGGCTACCAACGAATTGAAGCGTATCTGGTCGGTGAGCGAGGGTCGCGTGATCTGTACGAGCTCTCGTTGGAGCAGATGGAGGATCTGCAGCGCCGCAAGGCGAGCCTGCTGGAGGTTCCCTTTGTCAGCTTCATCCGCCTTCTGGCGAGCCGGCACGGTCTGGCGTTCGGGGCCACCTGGGAAGAGATCGAGAGAGAGTTCCTGAAAGCAGCGAATCCCGTCGGCGCCGTCGAAGGAGCGCGACTTGCTCTCGAATTCTTCCGAGGGGAGGGAATCCCCCTGGGCATCATCAGCAACTCTGTGTTCTCGGGATCCGCGCTATCCGACCAGCTCGCCGAGCTGGGACTGCGAGAGTTCTTCGGCTTTTTGATCTCATCGTCGGACTTCGGTCTGAGAAAGCCCCACCGGTACCTCTTTGAGGCGGCGGCTCGGCAGATGCGACTGCAGCCGCAGAACGTTTGGTATTTGGGTGACCGGCTCGACACCGACATCGCGGGCGCGCGCGCGGCCGGGATGGTGGCGGTGTGGTTCGAGCGAGGCGGCTCGCCGACGCTCGATGCCGGGGGGGCCGACGCCAAAGTTCACTCCTGGGGCGAGTTCCGAAGCCTCGTCGAGGCGACGTGCTAACACGCTCGGCGACACTGCTGCTCCAAACGGCCCGAGAGCGAATGGGTCATGGCTGTGAGATGAAGTAAAGGAGAAGTCGTCGTGCGTGTCTTCGTCA
>JBAPSR010000013.1:0-2105 GCA_049281755.1 Binataceae bacterium (SeqCode) | reverse complement strand
TCGACCAGGCGATGCGCGTGCTTAAGCGCAAGCTGGCCAAAGAGGGAGTGTTCAAGGAAATGAAGAAGCGTGCGTTCTACGAGAAGCCCAGCGTCCGCCGCAAGCGCAAGCGTTCGGAAGCCCAGCGCCGCCGCAGAAAAGAACAGCGTCGCCGCCGCGCCTCAGCCCTTTAGTTTCCCCGCTAAATTTCCAACCGTCATCAAGATGGCGCCGGCCCCCAAGAGGCGGCATCCCTCTGAGGCGCTGCGCGCCAAAGACGCGGCGCGTCTGCGGCCACGAAAGCTGGGCGCGGCTGCTAGTGGAGCGCGGGTAGCGGGCGCCAGGTGAAACTCACCTGCCCGCCGGCGACGTAACAGTCCAAATCGTGATGCTCAAGGCCCGCGGCTTCGCGCGCGATACGAAAGTTCTCGACCGCGCGATGCATCGCGTTTGAGCCGGGAGCGCTCGGCCCGCGCTCGATCCGGTCGGCCTTCACCGCGGCGCCCAGATCGACCGCAAGACAATTCGGCCCGCAATGCTGCTCGAGCGCGCCGGTCCCGAACGCCATGCACCGCAGGCACAGCACCACCGGAGAGCGCTCGTCGGCCTCCGGACCAAAAAACTCATGCTCCAGGCGTTCCAGCCCAATCGCGCATTCGGACCATGCCTCGCGCGCCCGTTCAGCCGAAAAGCGGCGAATCGCGCGCGCCAGCTCGCGCATCAGCGCCTCGCTCGAACGGGGCTTGAGCGCGACGATGCAATCTTCTTCGATTCGGGCCAGCGAGCCCAGTTGCTTGCTCAGAAAGTGGCGCAAATTGATCGGCAGCCTGCTGCCCAGATTCAGCCGTATCGGCTCAAAGTCCTGGGGTTCCGTTTGCTGGGCGCGGATACGGCGCGTGAACGTACGCGGTACGCCTAGTGGCGCAAGCGACGCCAAGCGTTCCAGCGGAGTCGGCGTGCCATAGGCAAATCTCGAGACCTGAGGGCGTCTATGAACGAGCGGGCCATTTCGCACAGGCTAACCTCCCTGGTTCTCCCGATCCGCGCATCGCGATCCGCCGCGAAAAGTCCCTCACGCGGCGGCATTCGGCGCGATGCCCGAAACCCTTTCCAGGTTGTACTTGAAGTCTAAACGCGGCAAAGAAACGAGCCACCGAGACGAGAACTACGGGGTCGGCTCGCTCAGCGAAACTCATTTGCTGCTCAGCCGTCCTATTATTGTGACGCAGATCGAACGAACCCAACCGACGGATACAGGATCGCTCCGGGCGGGCGCGACCGCCGGAGCTGGCCATACGAAGAAGAGCACCGATACCATCCCGCGCCATGCGCAGCGGCTCTTTCTACTCAACCATCAGCCCGCTCAGTATCCGCAACCGCCTGCAACAATCCCCACAACCCAAGCGGCGGCTCGATGGAGCAGGCGCACGAGGGGGACGGCCCAATCGAAACTAACAGCTTAGGTCGTCTCAACCCGTGCGACGTTACCAGGCCAACGGCTCCCGGATCGCGCAACTAACGCATCCTGATTTAGCGCGCGCCCGATACTGGAGCAACATTGAACGATCGATTAATTGATCAAATTACCCTTGACAACGAAACCGGTGCGTGACCTTTTTTGGCACATCCGCCGACACCGTGTCGGAACCTGAATGAGGTGCCCTAATGACACTCGAATCGAGCTTTGAGACCTCCATCACCAAACGCCTCGGGATTAAATTTCCGGTCTTTCAAGCGGGAATGGGCTTTGTAGCGCATGCAGAGCTTGCCGCCGCCGTGTCAAACGCAGGCGGCCTTGGATGTATCGGGTCGGGCTCGATGAGTTCGCGAGAATTAACCGAGCAAATCCACCGATGCTACGATCTGACCGACCGCCCTTTCGCCGTCGACATTCTTTTTGCCGAAGTTAAGGCTGATCCCAAAAACGCGACAGTTCTGCGCTACGCCTCGAACGTGCAGCGCCTCATCGATATCACCTTCGAAGAGAAAATCCCCGTGATCGTCTCCGGGCTGGGCAATCCCGCCGGAATAGTCCCGCAAGCGCACAAAGCCGGGGTGGTCGTGATGTCATTGTGCGGCAACGTCAAGCAGGCGCGCCGGCTCGAAGCCTCGGGCGTCGATGTCAT
>JBAPSR010000012.1:0-3264 GCA_049281755.1 Binataceae bacterium (SeqCode) | reverse complement strand
AGATTATAGCGATCGCGAGCAAAGGCTCTGGAATCGACTTGGCGTCGATGGCGCGTGAGTTCGGGCGGCGCGGATGGAACAAAATCCTGTTCGAGGGCGGAGCTCATCTTGCAGGCGCTGCGCTCGCCGCGGGAGTCATCGATCGCGCGGCCTTCTTTGTTGCACCGAAGATTGTCGGCGCGGGCCTGGGCGCGATCGAAGGCCTCGCAACGGCGCGGATCAGTGACGCGATCACACTCGAAGATCTATCGGTGCAGCAGGTCGGCGCCGATCTTCTGATCGAGGGCCGCCCGCGCACCCGCAAGAGGAGGTTTGCGTAACTTTTTGGAAAAGTGTGCAAATGCCTAGGGCGAGATTCCTCGCGACCGCTGCCATTCAACGCGGTGGAGATGGCGCAATACGAATCGCCACCTCGCGCTCGGAATGACACAAAATGTTCCGAATTTGTCATTCCGAGCGCAAGCTGGCAGGAATATCGCGTCGTACGCGTCACGCCGGGCAGAGACCGCGAGGAATCTCGCCAGTCGCGAAACCGGTCACTGTAATGAGTCACGAAAAGATCCGTTGCTTCGATGCGCTGGTCGCGTCTATAGCGCGGTGATACCATCTGATCCACGTGAGCTAACCTGATGTCCGCCACTTCGCTCGAAGACGCTTTCAGCCGAATCCGCGCCGCAAAAATGGTCGTGATGATCGCCGAGGAGCGTGACGACGCCGAGGGCGATCTGGTGATGGCGGCGGAAAAAGTCACGCCCAGTCATGTGAACTTCATGGCGCGCGAGGCGCGTGGAATCGTCTCGATCGCGATCACCGACAAGCGGATGCGCGAGCTCGGAATCCCGCTGGCAACCTCCTCGGACAGCGACAATCTGCCGGAACAGGCCGGCGTGCTGGTCGAAGCGCGCGAGGGGGTCACGACCGGAATCTCGACCAGCGACCGCGCTCGCACAATCCAGGTGGTCGCCTCCAAGACCACCGGCCCGGAAGATATAGTTATGCCCGGGCATGTGCTGCCGCTGATGGCGTTGGCGGGCGGGGTTATGATGCGGACCGGGCGCGCCGAAGGTGCGGTCGATCTGGTGCGATGCGCGGGGCTTGGGCCGGCGGCCGCTCTGTGCACGATCCTGCGCGACGACGGCGAGGCCGCGCGGATGGCCGACTTGAAGGAATTTGCGGCCCGGCATGAGCTGCCAATCATATTCGTGCGCGAGCTGGTCTCGTACCGGCTGACCAACGAGACCCTGGTGCGGCGCGTCTCAGAGGTTCCGTTCTCGTTGCTCGAGGGATCATTCAAAGCGGTGATTTTCCGCAATATCGTCGATGGCCGCGAGCATATGGCTCTCGTCAAAGGCAATGTCGGCGGCGGACGTCCCGCGCTGGTGCGGCTGCATTCGGAGTGCCTGACTGGAGACGTGTTCGAGTCGCGCCGATGCGACTGTGGCGAGCAGCTACAGGAATCGGTGAACCGGATACTGGAAGCCGACGCGGGCGTGATCATCTACCTGCATCAGGAAGGGCGCGGAATCGGGCTAGGGAACAAGATTCGGGCGTACGCACTGCAAGACGGCGGGCTCGATACGGTCGAAGCCAACCTGGAGCTCGGCTTCGACGACGACTTGCGCGATTATGGAATCGGCGCGCAGATTTTGCGTGACCTGGGCGTCGGCGAAGTGAAGCTTCTGACCAATAATCCGCACAAGATCGAAAGCCTGCGGCGCTACGGCGTAAACGTCACCCGGGTTCCGCTCGAAGTCGCGCCGCACGACAGCAATATCGGATACCTGCGCACCAAAAAAGAAAAACTCGGCCATCTGTTTTCCGAGCTCAAACTCCTGACCTGAGCGCAGGCGCAAATACCCATGGGAATCCGGCACGAGGGGCGCGAGCTTGCGCTCAAGGCGCTTTATCGAATCGATATCTGCGGCGGCGCCTCGAATGACGATCTGCTGCTGTTCTTCGACAGCTTTCCCGCCGACCCGCGCGTGCGCAGTTTTGCGATGCGCATAGTGGACGGTGTTTGCGGCGAGATTCCCGCGCTGGATAAGTCGGTTGGCGACGCGCTCGAGCATTGGAAGATTCGGCGCCTGTCGCGGGTCGATCACAATATCCTGCGGATGGCGCTGTACGAGCTGATGCGATTCGACGATATCCCCGCACGGGTCACGATCGACGAGGCAATCGAGCTTGCCAAATGCTACGGCGACCAGGATTCGGGACGCTTCGTCAACGGGGTGCTTGACCAGCTCGCGTCGCGCCTCAACCTGAAGCAAAAGGGCGAACCCGCCGGCGAAGCGGTGCCTGATGCGTCCAAGCCGCAGTAGTATCGCGGCCGGCGGAGTTCACGATGCCGCTTGAATCGGCGCTCGCATTTCTCAAATCAGGCGACGCGCGAAAGTCGCTTGCGCCCGCGATCGTGATTTTCGGGCCGCATCCGTTTCTGCGCGAGGCCGTGCTCGGATCGATCATCAGCGGCCTGCTCGAATCCGGCTACCAGTATCGCTCATTCCACATTTCTTCGAATGTTGATTTCGATCGCGCGCTGGAAGAGGCGCGCGCTCCCGACCTGTTCGCCGCCAAGCGCGTCGTCGTATGCCGCGTGCTGAAGGCGCTGCGCGAGCGTGCCGGCGATACCGACGGCGACGCGGACGACGACTCTGAGCAGCGCAGCGGACCGTCGCGCGGCGGCGAGGCGGAAGGTGCCGAGGCGCTGGAAGCCGCGCGCGGTCCAAATCATCTGGTGCTGGTCTATGAGCGCGACAACGCACCGGCAAAGATTCGCAAAGCCGCGGAAAAGTCCGCGCTGTTCATCGGATGCGGCCGTCCGTATGACAATCAAATTCCCGAGTATGCCGATGCGATCGCGCGCGCGCGCAAAATCCGGCTCGGGCCCGGCGCGGCGGCCGCACTCGCGCAGCGCCACGCCGGTGATTTGGCGGCGATCTCGAACGCGATATCCAAGGCGGCAATCTTTGCCGAGGCAGGGCGGCCGATCGGCGCAGATGATCTCAACGACCCGGGAATCCGCCGGATGCCCGACGTATTCGAGATCGCCGACAGCCTGGCGCGCGGGCGCGCGGCCGTGGCGATAGCGCAAATCGATCGCGCGGTCGCGCTCGGGCGCGACTCGATTGAGATTCTGGCGGTGGAAATTATCCCGGTGATGCGGCGAATGATGACTGCGGCGGCGATGCTCTCGCGGCGGCGCAATCCGAACGAGATCGCCGCGGCGCTGGGCGTTTCCCCGATGAGCGCCCTGGCGGCCCG
>JBAPSR010000011.1:0-2569 GCA_049281755.1 Binataceae bacterium (SeqCode) | reverse complement strand
AAATCGGTCTCCTTGATCCCCGCCGGAAGATCGACGTGACCCTTGAGCTTCTCGTGCAGCCACGTGGTCGCGGTGCGTCCCGGTCCCACCGCGATAAAATCCGGCAGCCGCAACCCGGCGGCTGGTTTTTCCGCTTCGCGCGGTTTCACGTTTTCACCCGCGCCGCGCGCGCATGCCGCTTGCGCGCTGCGCGCCGATCGGCCATCCGCGCCACCATTCGCGGCGGAAGATAGGTCCGCATCATCCGCGCCCGCACCCGCCAGTTCCAGGTCTCCAGGCGCAGCGCGGCGCGAAACGCGGCCCGTGCGGTCTTGAGATTGCCGCGTTCGGTCGCTTCGATCCCGATCTGATTCCACGCTCGCACCCACGTCCGGATTTGGATGCTCAGCGCCAAATTGATCTTCCGGCCATAACGCTTGCGCCATTTGCGAATCACGATGCGGCGGCCGCGCTCGTATTTCCACATCCGGTTGCGCGTCAGCTCGGCGCGATATTTCATCAACGCCTCCGGCACGATCCGGATCGTGCCGTGCTCGCTCGCAAGCGAATACAGATACACGTCTTCACCGCCGCGAACGCGCCCGAAAGCGGCCTCGTCGAAGCCGCCGGCGCGCGCGAAAATCGCGCGCCGGATCAAAATCGAGCTCGCCTTGATTTGCGTCCGGCCCGAAACGATCTCGGCCAGGCCGGGAGTGACGATTGCGGCGCGCTCGATCGAATACTCGACGCTCGGAGTTCCGTCCTTGTCGATTGTCGTCGCGCCGCCGGAAACCAGCACGCAGCGCGGATCGGCTTCGAGAACCGCGACCGTTCGGGCCAGCCGCTCGGGCATCCAGATGTCGTCGGCGTCGAGAAATGCGAGGTAGTCGCCCGACGCGGCCGCAACTCCGGCGTTCTTCGCTCCGGAGATACCGCGGTTTCGCTGCCGGATGAGCTTGATCCGATCCCGATACGGCGCGATCGCCGCATCGATCGCGTCGGTCGATCCGTCATCGACCAGTACAACTTCGTAATCTTTGAAGCTCTGGGCAAACGCGCTCTCGAGCGCCTGCCCAATCGTGTCGGCCGCGTTGTACGCCGGGATGATTACCGATACGCGCGGCATCGCGGCTACGCTCTCGCTCCGCGCGCGCGGTTCGGCGCGGACGCTTCCATGGTCGCGGACGCGCGCGGGCGCGGACGCTTCCATCCGTCGAGGTCGCGGCCAAGCAGCGCCTCGAGCTCTTCGACCTCGGGCAGGAAATACTCGCGCAGGCGCGCTTCGACCGCCGGATCGATTGCGCCGAACTCTTCGCCGCCCGCGAACGCGAAGCGCCACACTCCCAGCCGTTCGAGCGCGCGGCTCGTGCGCCCCCACCGATGCATCGCGAGCCAATCGCGGGCATCACGCGCGCTTTGCGCAAGCTTGCGGTTGCGCGGAGCCTCGATCACGGTGTTGACGCGCTCCGTCGCCGCCGCGGTGCCGCTGACCGCGACCTTCGCCGCGCCGATAAATTCGCAGATCCGATCCAGGTATGCCTGCGGGTCGGTTTCCAGATCGTCGTAGAGGCACGCCAGCACTTGATCGACGCCGAAGTCGCGTTGCCAGTTGGCCATATGGAATGCGTAGCGGCTCGATTCGCGGATAAGCTCGCTGCGCATGACGGTGTCTTCGAAACCGGCCCGGGTCCACGCGTCGCGCCGCATCGTGCGATATGACGACCATGCGCGCTCGGTCGGATCGCGCAGCGAGACGACGATCCTGCACTGCGGAAGCATCGCGGCAATTCGCTCGCGCGCGGAGGTTGCGCCGAAATAGTTCGGATCGATCTCGCCCATCGGCGCCGCGCCCGGACACTCGTCGAAGAACGCAAGATACCAATCGAGACCGCGCTCGAAGTTTTTGAGGAAAAAATCGGTTTCCTTGGTGGACGGCAGACCGACGTGTCCCGCGAGCACCTGGTGCAGCCAGGTTGTCCCGGTGCGTTGCGGGCCCACCGCGATAAAATCAGGGAGCCGTCGATGCTCAGTCATGCGTAGAATCCGCAGTCGATCCGCCGCGCGTGCGAGGTTTCGCGAAGCTCTTCGCGGCCAACCGTCCGCGACGCTAACATCCGCCGATCGAGGTATCAAGTTGTCGATCGCGCAGTATCAACATGAGAGCGGCGCGAAGATCCGAAATCCCCCCACGCTCGCATTGATGCCCTCTCCCTCCGGGAGGTTCCACCGGCACGCGCGTGGCGCAGCGCGAGGCTTGCGCTTTTTTCGCAAGCATCGTGACGCGCGGGTGAGGTCGGCCTTGCGCTGAGCTTTCTTTCTAATCGCGCGTCGCTTCGCGCCGCGCTGAGAAATGTCCCTCACCTTACCACTCCCTTTCAGGGCGAGGAACCAAACACGGATCACGCAATCACATCCTCCAGCGAGGCTTCCAGGATACTCATGCCTTCGTCCACCTGTTCGAGCGGCGCGGTCAGCGGCGCGAGAATCCGGATCACGTTCGCATGAGTTCCGCACGACAGGATCACCAGCCCGCGCTCGGCCGCGCGCAGGACCAGGCGGCGCGTCATCTCGGATGCGGGCTCGCGCGTCG
>JBAPSR010000010.1:0-9802 GCA_049281755.1 Binataceae bacterium (SeqCode) | reverse complement strand
TCGGAGAACGTCATCTGGCGAGTGAAGCGCGGCTGATGGGTATCGCTCTTGTTCCGCATGTTTCAAAGATTAGCGCAAAACAGCGCGGTAGTCAAGTGCCGGATAATCGCCAACTGTTCAGCCTTGTAAAATTTAAAAAACCTGCTATAGGCGAATCGCTCGCGGATTGACGCTTCGCGTCAGCCGGCGAGCCGCCGGCATCCACTGGCAGAAGGGTTTGCTGGCTGCTGTAGGGAGTGGATGCTAGTGCATCGGGCGAGATTCCTCGCGCCATCTGCCGACGCTACGTGACCCGGACGATGGGATGCCTACTGCCCGCGCGCGCTCGGAATGACACTGATATGGGGTTATGGGGCCGATGTCATTCCGAGCGCGAACCTGGCGCCAGCTTATCGCATCGTGCGAATCGTCTCGCGCTGCTCGTATCGCGAGGAATCTCGCCAGTGGCGAAAGCAGCCACTCGGATGGGCTGCAAAAGACCGGCATCGACGATCGTCTACGATTTCAGAAAATCCAGAATCAGCTTGTTAACCTCGGCGGGTTTTTCCTGGTGGGCGAAATGGCCGGCGCCGGCGATTACGTGTTTGCGCAAGCCCTTGGGAAAGAATGCCTCCATTCCTTCGAGCAGCTCGGCGCCGATACATCCGTCGTCGCGGCCGTGCAGCATCATCGCGGGGACGCCTATCGGCGGCGGAGGGGCGGAGGCGGAGGCGATTGCCTCGGCGGGAATTTTCATCATCGCGCCGAGCGTCGCGCGGTAGTATCCGAGCGCGGCCGACAGGGCGGCGGGATTGCGAAAGCATTTCTTGAGCGGCTCGATATCATCTTTGGTCCACTTCCAGCCCGGCGACCAATCGGTCCACATCCTTTCCAGGAATTTGAAATCGTCGTGGCTGACCGCGGCCTCCGCGAACGCGCCCTGAAAGAAGTACATGTACCAACTGCGCTTCTGCTGCGCGTAATTGGTGACGAGGGCCTTGATGAAAGATGTTCCGTAGGGAACCGCTGCCGTTATTAGCCTGGTCACGCGCGCGGGTTCGGCGGCAGCGGCAGGATAGGCGGCGACAGCGCCCCAATCGTGGCCGAAGAGAATCGCGTCCTGGTAGCCGAGCGCGGCGATCAGAGCAAGCGCGTCATCGCCGAGCGCGCCCGAATCATAGCGGCCGTCAGCCGCGAGACCGGTCGGCGCGTATCCGCGCATGAACGGTGCGACGACGCGAAAACCCGCATCCGCCAGCGGTTTCATCTGATGCCGGAACGAATAGGCGGTATCTGGAAATCCATGCAGGCACAGGATGAGCGGACCGTCACCCTGTTCGAGAACATGAAAGTCGATATTGGATGCGCGAACGACGCGCTCGGTTATCTGCGACGCCATAATTCACCTCGCTCTTGGCGCAAGCTACTACACTCAGGCGATCGTGTGCATCCGGCGGGGCCGTGTAGCACGCGCGGGATTTATCAGCTAAAGTCGAAAGCCTTGGCGGTCAGCACATCCCTCCTTCCTGCGGCCACGAGGGTTGCCATATGAGAAATGTGCGGATGCTGGCGTCGCGCGCGTGAGTTCGGCGCGATGCGATGGTGAAGCGCAACCTTTCGCGTCCCGAGCCGGTCCTGCTCCGTTCGCGAACACCTTCAAAGCGGGCGGAGACCGCGGAGAAAATAAAGAATGACGAATACGAATGCAGCTCGCGCGGCGGTCGCGCAGAGTCAGGCGCCTTGGGAGCAGCCATGGTGGCACGCCACGGGACGCGACCTTTCGATCTTCCTCTGGATCGTCCTCATCCACGCAACGGCCATCGTTGGATTGGTGATGTATCCGCTGCCCGGATGGCGAGTGCTGGCGGGCGCGATCGCGCTCGTGTTCATCGGCGGCCTGGGCACCACGGTCGGATACCATCGCGCGCTGGCGCATCGCTCGGTGACGCTGCATCCATGGGTGCGCAGCCTTTTGATTTTTTTCGCGATGTTCAACGGCTCCGGCGCTCCGACGACGTGGGCCGCGGGCCATCGGCTGCATCACGCCAAAGCCGACACTCCCGACGATATCTCGAGCCCGGTGTGGGGCGGATTCTGGTGGGCGCATCTGCGATGGCTGTGGCAGGCGGGCGAGCCGCCGGTCGAGCGCTACTGCCCGGACTTGGGCGGGGTCGAATACCGCGCGTTCAGATGGTTCCAGCCGGGGATCCTGGCGGTGTCGTATTTTGGCGGACTGGTATTTGGATGGCCCGCATTTTTCTGGCTCGGCGCGATTCGGCTGTGCTTCGGGCTGCATGCGCAATGCTTCGTGAACAGCGTCTGCCACACCGAGCCAGGAATTCAGATCGGCGAGGATTCCAGCCGCAACGTCGGATGGCTCGCGATCGTGCATCTGCTTCAGGGTGAGAATTGGCACCGCAATCATCATTCGCGGCCCGGTTCGGCGCGCCTGGGATGGAGTTGGCGCGAGCCTGACGCGGGGTGGATGGTGATTCGCGGGCTCGAGCTTTTGGGGCTCGCGACCGACGTGCGCGTGCCCTCGCGCGAGGAGCTCACGGCGGCGCGCGCGATGCGTCGCGGCGCACGGGGCGGGATCGCGCCCTCGCGGATTCCCGGACAACTCGACTCCGCGGCCTGATCCAAAACCCAATTTCGCGATATCTCGCAACGCGCGCGCGGCGGCAACGCCCGCGCGCGTCTGCGCATTTGCCTCTCGCGCTACGCCCGGGCGGATTGCTATGTCAGGGACAAACGTAAAACTCGGATGGGCGAAAGCAGGAGGCTCGGGAACCATGTCTATGATGTCGGATTTCAAAGCGTTCGCGATGAAGGGAAACGTGGTCGATCTCGCCGTCGGATTTATCCTCGGCGGCGCCTTTGGAAAGATTGTCACCTCGCTGGTGGGCGACGTGATCATGCCGCCGATTGGTCTCGCACTGGGCAAGGTGGATTTTTCGAGCTTGTTCTTCAATCTTTCGGGGACGCATTACGCGTCGCTGGCGGCGGCCAAGGCGGCGGGCGCGCCGACGATCGCGTACGGCGCCTTTATCAACACGATAATTGATTTCGTGATCGTAGCGTTCGCGATGTTCATCCTGGTGCAGCAGCTCGAGCGGCTGACGCGCAAACCCGCACCGCCGTCGGTGCCGACGATCAAGCAGTGCCCGTTTTGTCTGAGCGATATTCCGGTCGCCGCGACCAAGTGCGCGCACTGCACCGCGGAGCTCAAGGCGGCGGCATGAAAAAGCTCACGCTGTCGACGCGAAGGATCATCAGTGTGCGTGCAGACAGATCGCGTCGTCGGCGGGTCTGATCCCTCGCCCTGAAAGGGAGAGGTTAGGTGAGGGACCTTATTCAGCGCGGCGCGAAGCGACGCGATTAAACGAGCAGAACAGCACCCTCACCCACGCGTCACGATGCTTGCGAAAAAAGCGCAAGCATCGCGCCGCGCCGCCCTCTCCCGGAGGGAGAGGGTATTAAGAGATCTTTGCTCGCGCGATCGCGATTGAGCAAAGATGGGCGCGTCGCGACGCGCCCCTACGAATTGATTCTGCTCACCAGCGCGGGGGGAACACAGGCTAAAGCGTGTGCCACGAATCCCCGATCCTGTTTTCCGGAAGGACCGACGGCGTGCCAGGGGCACCTCGCCGGTCATTACAGATCGCCGCGGCAATTATCGACAGCTCCCGCCTGCTGAAGAGGCGCTGAATCTGATGCGGGGACGCCCCTGCGCTACGCGCCCGCGCGCGCGACGTCGAGCATCGCCTTGCCGGCGCGATCGGCAACCTCGGTCATCAGATCGTCGGTCATGACGGTCGAGAGCGCGATCAACCCGCGCGGTGCGATGAACAGCCCCTGGCCCAGCGCGGCCAGATGAAACGCGGCGATCGCGCGCGAGTCTTCGCGGTTGATGGCCGGGGCGGGCGCTTCATTCAGGAAGAAAATGTTCATCAATGATCCGAACTGGCGCACCGAGAACGGCAGCTCGGCCTTTTGCGCCGCGCGTTTCAGATCCTCGGCGAGTTTCTTCGCGCGCTTCTCCATCGCGTCGATGCGCTCGCGCGTCAGCTCTTTCACCGCCGCGATTCCCGCCGCGCAAGAGGCGGGATTTCCGTTGAAGGTGCCCGAATGAAACAGCGCGCCGCGCTCGCGCGGGTCGAACGCCGACATCACCTCGGCGCTGCCGCCCAGCGCTCCGACCGGCAATCCGCCGCCGATAATTTTGCCCATCATCGTGAGGTCAGGCTTCGCCTCGAAGATCGCCTGCGCACCGCCCGTCGCCAGGCGCAGCGTGATCACTTCGTCCAGGATGAACAGCGCGCCCGCGCGATGCGCCGCTTCGCCGACGCGCTCGAGAAATCCATCGGGCGGAGCAACGATCCCGGCCGAGCCGAGAATCGGCTCCAGGAACACGCCTGCGATCTCCTGCCCGCGTTCGGTCAGCAGCGCCTCGAAGGAAGTCGCCTCGCCGAAATCCGCCAGCATCGTGCGCTCGCCGTCATGCCCCGCGAGTCCGAGCTCGAGGTCGTCGTAAGAGCCGTGGTAGCCGTAGCGCGCCATCAAGATTAGCTTGCGACCGGTCAGCCGCCGCGCGACGTGGCACGCGAGCATCCCGGCCTCCGTGCCGGAGTTGCAAAAGCGCACCCGTTCGACCGAGGCGACGCGATTGCACAAGAGCTCGGCCAGCGCGACCTGCGCCTCCGAGCGTGCCGGCCACGCAGTGCCGTCTTTCGCGGCGCGGGTAATCGCCTCGACGATGGGCGGATAGGCGTGGCCGTGAACCAGGCTGGTGTAGTTGCCGAGCAAATCGATGTAGCGATTGCCGTCGATATCGTGCAAAAAGGGTCCGTCGGCGCGCGCGATAGTGAGCGAGTAAGGGCGGTAGTGCGCGGTGGTGCGGGTGTCGCCACCAGGCAGGACGCGTTCGGCGCGCGACGCCATCTCGGCTGACTTGGGCGTCGCGGCTTTGTATTGCTCTTCAATTTTGCTCATCTTTTGCTCCTGCCTACTCCTGCTCCCGCTCCATCGTGCTGGTCAATGGCCAAATCTCTTAAGCCTAGATGTTATTATTTGCGCCTTAATGTCGAAGGCGAGTCAAGCACCCCTATTTGCCGGCCCGCTTGCGGTGCGTTTTGACGTGTTTGACTATCGTTTCCGCGCGAGGAATCGCGAGATCGGATTGTGCTCGACCGCGGCAGAGCAGCACCCTCACTGGCGCGTCACGATGCTTGCGAAAAGAGCAAGCATCGCGCCGCGCCGCCCTCTCCGGGGGGAGAGGGTATGTAAGAGCAGCAGCGCGCGGGAATGATACATCAGCATCAAACGGTCGTCGGCCATGCCGGTCATTTGATGACGCAGCGTTGGCGATGTCAACGCGGGGCGGGCGTGAACTCGATCAGCAGCGCGGCGGGAGCGCGGAAACGGCCGGCGACCTGATAGCGGATTTCGCCATCGGCGAGCCGAAGCTCCGCCGTGC
Organism: Binataceae bacterium (SeqCode); assembly: GCA_049281755.1. Taxonomy (GTDB): domain Bacteria; phylum Desulfobacterota; class Binatia; order Binatales; family Binataceae; genus JBARDN01. The sequence goes on along the minus strand of JBAPSR010000010.1, from coordinate 4,347 downwards.
GCGCAACCAGCGCCGCGATCGCGATTTGTGCTTCGGCGCGGGCGAGGCTGGCGCCCAGGCAATAGTGCGGTCCGAGGCTGAAGGCGAGATGGTCGTTGTTCTTGCGCGTGATATCGAAGCGGTCGGGATCGGGGAATTGGGCAGGATCGCGATTGGCTGCTCCCAGCAAGACCGACACCGCCTGTCCCTTGCGAATTGTCGTGCCGCCAATCTCGACCTCCTGCAGCGCGACCTGCGGGGAGGGAGCCTGGGTGGGTGAATCGTAGCGCAGCGCTTCCTCGACCGCGCCGGCGATTAGACTTGGCTCAGCGCGCAGCCGCGCCAGTTCGCCCGGATTGCGCAGGAGCGCGAGAATGGCGAGCGCGATCAGACTGCGCGTGGTCCCGTGGCCGGCAGCGAAGAGCGTCTCCGTGATCGAGACGAGCTGATCGTCGCTCATGCTGCGGTCCTTTTCGCGCGCCGAGATAAGAGCGCTCATCAGGTCATCGGCGGGGCGCGCCTTTCTTTGCGCGATCAGAGCGCGCAGGTAGTCGCCGAAGGCGCGCGCTGACGAGTCGCCCTCGGCCATCATCGCGGGCGTGCGCACAATTCCGCGCGACACGATGATCCCGTCCACCCACCGTCGCAGCATCGCCCAATCCTCGCGCGGGACGCCGATCATCGCGGAGATAACATCGGCGGGAAGCGGATAGGCGTAGTCGGCGATCACGTCCATGCGGCCCGCGCCTGCGAGTTCATCCAGGCGCGACGCCACCGCGGATTCGATCTGCGGGCGCATCGCGGCGATACGATGCGGGGTGAACGCCTTGCCGACGACATCGCGCATCCAGGTGTGGTTCTCGCCGTCGAGAAACGCGAGCTCCTGGCTCTGGAATTTCAGGATCGGCGCGTCGGCCCCGAACTTCGCGCGCATCGCATCCAGATATGCCACGCGCGAGAAGCGACGGTCGCGCAGATAGGCGGACGCGTCCGCGTATCGCGTCAGCATCCACGCCTGCGCGAACGAACTCCAATGAACAGGGTCATCGCGGCGCAGGCGATGATAGAGAGGATAGGGATCGGGATGCCCCGGAAGAGTAGGGTCGCGATCGTCGGGAAACCGCGCGTCGGACGGCATCGCGGCGCTCAACGCGCGATCGCGATCGCTTCCATCTCGACCATCAACCCGTCGATCGCGAGCGCCGTCACTCCGATCATGGTAGAAGCAGGCGCCTTGGTGCCCTCGGGGAACAACGCGGCGCGCGCCTCGCGCATCGCGGAATAATCGGACTGCTTGTAGTTCACGATATAGGTATTGGTCTTGACGATATCGGCCGCAGTCGCGCCGGCGGCTTCGAGCGCGAGCTTCAGATTGGCGGCGGCCTGCCGCACTTGTCCCTTCAGGTCGCCGGGGCTGACCAGCTTGCCGTCCTTGTCAACCGCGACCTGCCCCGAGATGAAAATGATCCTGCCCGGTGCGCTGACGGTCACAACGTGGGTGTAGCCGCGGGGTTCGAGAAGAGTTTGCGGATTGATGTGCTTGGTTTCCATACGAATTTCTCCTGCCGATCATGTGTGCGATCCAATTAGGATTCATTGCTCCGTAGTGCAATAGCGTCAACCAGGAGGTGAAGATAGATGAGGCCGGCGTACGGATGCCAGCGCGCGAGTAGCCTGCGGACATCCGCGTGATCGAGCTTGCGATCGATGCCGAGGAATTTCGCAAGGCCGTTTTGTCCGCCGACGTCGTCGCCGGGAAAAATATGCACGCGGCCCAACCCGCGGAGCAAAACGTACTCTGCGGTCCAGCGTCCGACGCCGGCGAGCGTGCACAGCCGCTCGAGCGCCGCGGCGTCATCGAGAGCCTCGAGCGAGGCGAAGTCGCGATCGCGCGGATTCATCGCGGCGCGCGCGAGATCGATCAGGTAACGCGCCTTGGGGCGGCTGAGTCCCAGCGTTCGCAGTTGGTCGGGAGTGCTGTGCACCAGCAGCCGCGGCTCCGGGAACGAACGAATCGCGACGCCGTCGGATTCCGCCTCGAGGCCGTACGCGCCCGCAACCCGGTTGAGCACGTGAAGCCCCGCGGTCAGCGATACCAGTTGGCCGCTGATCGCGTTGCCGAAGGCCTCGAAGACGCTCGGGAAGCGCGGCGGCTTCATCCCGCGCAGGCGCGAGACGATCGGCGCGAGAAGCGGATCGCGTTCGGACATTCGATAAAACGGCGCGAGGTCGCGCTCGAGGCCGAGGGTCCGCGTCACGATCGCCTCGATCTCCGCGCGCGCCGCTCGAGTAGCTGCCGGACCGGTCGCGGTTACCTCGATTTCCGGCCGCGCGCCCGCGCGCAGCTGCCGCACTGCGAGCGCGGCCGGCTTGCCGCCGATCGCGAGGACGCGACGCCATACGCCAGCGTCGAAGCGATCAATCAGATTATGCGGCCGCCGCCGGAGCGCCCACGCGGTATGGTCAAGGCGAAACGGCGCACGCGCACGGAGAGTGAATTCGAGGCGGGCCACAGATGCTCGAGGCTACCTGTCGTCGATTTCCGAGCGGCTCTCGATCGCGCGGACGCGCCGAAACAGCTCCGGCAGCCGCCACCATAGCGCCGAATAGCGGCGGAAGTATTTCAAGTCTGCGAATGGGGTTCCGCCGACTATAGCGCCGTCGGCGATCTCGCCGTGGAGGCCAGATTGTCCGGCCGCCATCACGCGGTCGCCGATCTTCGCATGATCGGCGCATCCGACCTGTCCGCCGAACTGGCACCATTTGCCGATCGTCGTCGAGCCGGCGATCCCGACGTGCGCGGCGAAGCGCGAGTATTCGCCGATCTCGCAGTTGTGCCCGATATGCACCTGGTCGTCGAGCTTGACCCCGCGATGCAGGATGGTCGCGCCGAGCGTCGCACGATCGACCGTCGATTTCGCGCCGATCTCGACTTCGTCTTCCAGCACCACGATTCCGACCTGCGGAATCTTGACCAGGCCGCCCGCGTTCTCGACGAAGCCGAAGCCGTCGGCGCCGATCACGGCGCCGTCGAGAATCGTCACGCGATTTCCAATCGAGCATCCTTCGCGCACGACCGCATGGCTGTGCGCGGTGAAGTCGTCGCCGATACGCACGTTCGGATAGATAACGGCGTGCGGATGCAGCACCGCGCGTGCGCCGATCGTGACGCCGGCGCCGATCACCGCGAATGCGCCGATCGACGCGTCGGCGCCAATCTTCGCATCGGGTGCGATCTTCGCGCTCGGATCGATTCCTGGGGCGGGCCGATAGGGCGGAAAGAAAAGCTCGATCACGCGCGCGAAATCGGCGTAGGGGTTCGCGCTGACCAGCACCGAACATTTCGCGTTCTCGGCGAATTCCGGCGCGACGATCGCTGCCGCCGCGCTGGTGCGCGCGAGTACTGGCGCGTACTTCGCGCTCGCGACGAAGATGATCATCCCGGGTGCGGCTGCCTCGATCGGCGCGGGCGCGAAAACTTCGACCGTGCCATCGCCGCGGAGTTCAAGGCCGAGCTTTTTGGCGAGTTCGCTCAGTTTCATTTGCTCACCGACAATCGAGAGTATTAGAAACCGCGGGTGCGCCCAACTCCACGGACGGCCCTACTGCAGCGATTAAAGGAGCAGAGCAGCACCCTCACCCACGCGTCACGATGTTTGCGAAAAGAGCGCAAGCATCGTGACGCGTCGCCTTCTCCCGGAGGAGGGAGAGGGTATTTTCAGCTCAATTCCGCGAGGGCGCTCGCGGCTTCTTCCGGCGCAATCTCGACCAGGCAGTTGTAGTGGCCGAAGCGGCAGGTACGCGCAAGGCACGGACTGCATTCGAGATGCCGCCAGAGCACGCGCGCGGCCGGGCCCATCGGTCCGGTGCGTGCAGGATTGGTCGAGCCGAAGATCCCGATCGTCGGCCGTCCGAGTGCCGCCGCCGCATGCATCGCTCCGGAGTCGTTGCCGATAAAGCCGTGGGCGAGAGCGAGGAGCGCCAGCAGCTCGCCGAGATTAGTCTCACCGGCAGCGACGATTGCGCCACTTCGCGACGCCGCCGCGATTTCGGCGCATCGCGCGCGCTCGCCGGGCGCGCCGACCATCACGCTCTCGGCGCCGTAGCGCTCGGCGAGTAGATCGATCAGGCGCGCGTAGTGATTCGCGGGCCATTCTTTGGCGGGACCGAACGCCGCTCCGGGCGCGAGCGCGACCAGCCGCGCATCAGGAAGTTTGCGCTGCGTGCGCATCCACGCCCGCATCTTTTCGAGATGTGGTCCGGCCGCCTCGATCGTGAAGTCAGCCGCGTCGCCGGAGGCCCCGATGCTGGTGCGCACGAGCTCGAGCCAGTAGTGCGCCTGATGCGCCTGCAGGGCGAGGGGTGTCG
>JBAPSR010000009.1:0-18277 GCA_049281755.1 Binataceae bacterium (SeqCode) | reverse complement strand
AGACCACTTCTCTGATCTTCGGGGTCAGCTTCTTAAAGCCCGAGGTCGAAAAATCGATATCGTTCTCCTCGGCCGCGCGGCGCACGATCTTGGCGTAGTCGTGAAAGCTTGGCGGAGCGATAAAGCGGTCGGGCTTCAGGATCAGCTTGCATTCGAGGTAGTGAACCTCGTCGAGCGGATGGCCGTCGCTATACGTTCCCGGCTTGGGATGCGATATCCGCTGCAGGACACCCATTTTAGCAGCCATTTTTCGCTCCTCCAGAGAATTCAGTTTCCAGACGATACGTGCGCAGGAAGCTCGACCTTAGTCCCATACCGTTCCACGTCCGGTCAAGATCAAGTTCCGATGAATCGTGGCCGGTTTTCGTAATCGTGGCCGGTTTTCGTAGAAGACAGGTGAAGTTGTCATTCCCGCGCGCGGCTGCCGCGCGAGGAATCCCGGGCGAAGAGCCTCTGCATGAGGTGTCGGCGTCGAGCATGGACGCCTCGGGATTTCTCCCTTCGGTCGAAATGACGGCCGGGGAACCGTCTGAAATTACGATGGTCATCGTCCCTCCCACACTTTGTGGTGCGACGACCAAAAGAACCTCGGTAATTGTCGCGACAGCCTCTTTAGACAACAGGAGCGGAGTCAGGCTTTCATCACAGAGCGTGCAGCGCGCGGGTTGCGAGCAGGATCGCGAGCATCCCTGCCGCGGTCGCCACGCCGACCAACGGCGAATCGTGCTCCTTGGCTTCGGGCAGAAGATCGGACGCTCCGATATACAAAAACGAACCCGCGAAAAACGCCAGCAGCCACGGCAGCACTCCGTTCAGATCGATCAGCAGCGTCGCGGTAGCACCGAGCACCGGCGCAATCATATCGAGCGCGAGCCAGAAGATCGCGCGCTTGAGCGGATTTTCATGCGCCAGCACGACGGTCACCGTGTTGAGGCCGTCGCTCAAGTCGTGGGTGATAATTCCCAGCGCGATCAGGAGTCCGATTTGCGCGCTGGTCTGAAATCCAACTCCGATCGCGACGCCGTCGAGGAAACTATGGAAGACCAGCCCCGCCGCCGACATCGCACCAAGCTCCTGCTCATGCGCTTTGGCAAGGTGAACATGCTCGCGCGCCCGATGCATCGCGGTGTAACGCTCGAGCCCGAAAAAGGCCAGGAATCCGACCGCGGCGAGGGGCATGTACGCGGCCCCGCCGTGAATCGCGAAGACCTCCGGCAGGATGTCGAACAAAGCCACCGCGATGACCGCGCCGGAGGAGAATCCGAGCAGGAAATGCAGCCGGTCGCGAAACCGGACTGCGGCCATCCCGCCGAGCCCGGTCGAGACCAGCGTCATCGACGCGAGAATTATCGGCATGAATCGCATGGTGGCGGTCGCGGGTTCCATCGGATCGCTCGATGTTACCGAAAAGCAGCCGCGACTCTACAGAGGGAACGCTCAAAGCGTAGGAGGTAGCGCGAGCTACAGATCGACCGGCAGCTCCAGGTATTCGCGGTAGATAAAGTCGCGATGCGCCAGGAGCTGCGGCGTGGTCGCGCCGAGAATCAGGGGATCGGCGCAGTCGTAAGCCTTGCGCATCCCCTGCCGCATCGGGCACATCTCGTGCGCCAGCGGCTTGATCAAAGTCGCGAACGCGGCCCAATAAATATCCAGCGCGGAGATCCGGTCGCCGATAAAGAAGCGGCTGCCGACAGTGTGCTGACGCTCGAGGCGATGGGCAAGAATCGCGATCATTTCGGCGCACTTCGCCGGCGCGGCCGCGGCCGCGGCCGGCGTGTAGCCGTACTTGGCTCCGAACGCCAGCGACGCTTTGCGCGCGGCTTCGTCGGTGCCGGAAGCCTTCAGCATCCCATCGACAATCATCATCCGCCGCGTCCATCCGAAGCCGTTCTCGCCGGCGAGAAGATTGCACAGCCCGAACATCAGCACGCGGTCGTCGAGCGCCACCGGAACCAGCGGCGGGGTAGGGTGCAATCGCTCGGCGAAGTTGAGCTGATCGTTCCACACGCTGCGCGGGCGTTCGTCGTTGTACACCAGGACCGGCGTGCTCGCCTGCAAGGTCCATCGGGTGAGCGCGGAGTAGTCAACCCGATCGTGTCGGACCTTGATGAAGGGAATCTTCTTGACGTGAAGGACGCCTTTGACCGCCTCGCCCCACGGTCCGGGGATTCCCGGCGGCAGCACGACTCGCAGTCCGGGCAGGTTGATCGCCTTTTCGATTTCGACATATACCGCCATGAATCGTATCCCTCCGCGCCGCGCGCCCTACGGAAGATAGCATCATCAGCCATCGTTTCGCATTCCAACCCATTAGCGCGCGAGGAACGGGTCAGACGGGGCTGTCGATTTTCCCGCAACCGTCCGTTTGGTGTCATCCTGGGCAACGTCGAAGGGGCTCGGAATGACGGCCGCGGGCTCGGCTGACACTCCGACACTCATGCACCGAGCCCACATCCGTCATCACGAGCCTGGGCGAGGAATCCCGAGGCAGCCATGCACTCACTTGCGGGCCGTGTAGAGGCGGCAGGCCGAGCGCGGGATTTCTTTCGGCCTTGCTCAGGACGGGCTCGGCACGTTCTGACCGCCTTTCACGGCGAAAGTCGCGCGCTCGCCTTCGCGAGTCGCCGTTATGCTTTCCGGAACCCACCACAGGATCGGCACGATCAGAACGGTCGCCAGCGTGGTGACGATGACCGCCAAAATAAATCCGCCCTCGGTGTAGATCCAACTGCCGAACAAGTTTCCTGAATTGTAGGCGATCGCCAGAGCGGCGCCCGAGAGCATCACGCCGGTTCCTTCCAGACCTTCGGGACACGAGCGCAGGATCAAGTCCATGTAGGCTGCGGTCGCAAAGCCGCCGAACAGGCCAAACCCCACGGCGACCGCGATCGCGCTGCCGGGACTGTCGGCGAAGAACATTATCGGTCCCTGGAGAATCGCGACCAGCGTTCCCCACCACAGTAGCTTCGACAACGAGAATCGGTGGCACACGACTCCATAGAGGACAGTGGTCGGAAGGAAGAATCCCCATTGCAACGCGGTGAAGGTCCCGTACAACTGGCTCGAAATCTTCACCGTCTGCGTCAGATGGTAGAACATCGGGGTGCCCCATCCCGGCGAGAAGTTCCACAAGAACCAGATGAGCGCGGCGGGCCAGATTGGACGATGCGCCGCCAACCGCGCGATCGCCGACCAGCCGCTTTCATGGGCGTCGCGAGCGGGATTTCCCGGCGTGGTCACTCCGCTCACTTGCCAGAACGCCTGCGCGATGATCACTGCGGTGGCGCATCCGGCCAGGATGAAGGTGCCGCGCGCGGATACGTGCGCAACCAGCCATCCTCCGAGGCATGCCGACACGACCAGCGGCACAAAATAGCCGAATCCAAAAACCACGCTCAGCCTGCCGGTCATCAGATTCGACTGCGCGACCACAGTCATCAGGCCCTGAGCGGCGGCAACGATAATCAAATAGGCAACGACGGCGAAGATGACGCCGTGCAGCAGATGGTAGTAATCGGTCGCGGCGCGGCTCAGCCATATGTAGGCCAAAAGGGCGGCGACGCCGCCGAGTAGCAGGTAGGCGCGATCGCCCCAGACTCGCGGCTGCCATCTGTCCCGAACGAAGCCAAACAAAAATCCGACATAGGCCGGAGCGCTGGCAATCGCCACGAAGATCGCCATCTCGAACGGCGACAACCGAAGTTTGTCCTTGAGGATGTAGAAAATTGGTATCGCGGCCAGTCCGGTCAGCGGCGTCCCCAGGCCAACCGAAAGGTTCAGTAACGCAAAGTAGGAAAGGATCAGCCGCCGCGACGTCGCAGAGCCTTCGGCCGGTATGGCTTCCTCTTCTGCGGGGTCGCCGCGCGCGTCAATTTTTGGCACTGCGGGTTGTTTTGCGTTCCGAACGGAATTCGAAGCGAGTCTTGCCTCGGCTCGATCTGGCCGCAGCTTACGCCACGATCGTGACAGGTGCCACCTCGCAATGCGGTAGGATAGTAGCAACCGAAGACCCCGCGAGAGCTTTGCGTAGCCGGGTGGGAAGGTGTGCAGGTGCCGAGGGCGAGATTTCTCGCGATGCTTGCCATTGCTCGTGACGCGCACGACGCGAGACACGCCATCGGTGCGCGCGGAATGAAACGTACAGGCCAGGATTGTCATTCCGAGTGCGAACGTAGCGCCAGTCACGCGTCGTGCAAATCGTCTCGCGCGGTACGCGTCGCGAGGAATCTCGCCAGCCGCGAAAGCAGCCCACTGGAATGGGTCTGATGAGTGGAACAGGCGTCGTCGGAGGGTTAGATTTGAGTATTGCGATCGGATTCAGGAATCAAAATGGAAAATCCCATTCATAGCCGCGCGGCCGCATCGTTTTTGGAAATCTTTACCTCCGGGCGGCCCCTGGTCTATGTCCGATCCGCGGAAGAGGATCGGGTCGGCGATCTGCTGCGTCACGTGGGACGGCAGATGGGCGGGTCGACGCCACTACCGGTCTGGACCTGGAGTTTGACCGAGGGGCTGTGCAGCGACGCGCCGCAAGCGCAGGCAGGTGATCACGCTTCGCGCAATCCGGCGGAAGCCGGGACTATCGATCCGCGCGAGGCGCTGGATTTCATCGCGTCGCACCGCGACGCCGCGATCTTTCACCTGAAGGATTTTCACGAGCCTCTGATGGGTTCGCCCGAAGTCCGCCGCCGCGTTCGCGACCTCTACCAGATCTGTCTGGACCGGCGGAAGTTTGTCGTGATCACCTCGGCGGTGCGGGCCATTCCGGAAGAAGTCGAGCGGATCTTCGCGGTTATCGATCTTTTGCCGCCCGATCTAACCGAGTTGACAGAGTTCCTCAGATCCGAGACCGCGCAAAACTCGGCCAACGGAACGAAGGCTGATACCAGCGAAGAGGTATTGTACCAGCTCGCGCGCACCTTGCAGGGGCTGACGCTCGATGACGCGCGCCACGCCGTGCGCCGCGCGCTCGCGTCCGGCCAGAAACTCGGGCTTGAGTCGATGCCGGCGCTGCTCGAGGAAAAGGGAATCCTGATCAAGCGCAGCGGAGTGATCGACTACGTGGCCGAGAGCACCGGAATCGGCGAAATCGGCGGGCTTGAAAATCTCAAGAAGTGGCTGCTCGAGCGTCGCCGGTTGTTTCAGCAGCGCGATCAGTTGAGCGCCGATATTGTGCCCAAAGGCGTCCTGGTGATGGGAATACCCGGATGCGGCAAAAGCCTGTCGGTCAGGGCGATCGCCTCGTGCTTCGAGCTTCCTCTGTACCGAATCGACATGATCGAAATCTTCTCCGGCAGGCACGGTAATCCGGAAGCGGCGTTCGTCGAGGCGTGCCGCACGCTCGAAAGCATGGCGCCCGCGATCGTGTGGTTCGACGAGATCGAGATGGGCATCACCGCCTCGGAGACCGGCAGCCAGCAGGGCCGTATCTTCGCATTCTTCCTGACGTGGATGCAGGAAAAAGCGTCTGGCCTGTTCGTCGCCGCGACCGCGAACCGAATCGACCTGCTTCCCGCCGAGATGATCCGCAAGGGCCGTTTCGATGAAGTGTTCTTCGTTGACCTGCCGCACGACGACGAGCGGATCTCGATCTTCAAGGTCCACCTGAGCCGCCGCAGCGTCGATCCGGCGAAGTTCAACCTCGAGCAAATCATAGAGTTCACCCGAGGATGGACCGGCGCGGAGATCGAGCAATGCGTGATTTCCGCGCTGACCAAGGCGCGTCTGGCCGAACGCGACCTGACCGAGGACGATCTGGTCAACGCGGCGGTCGGTGGAGTGCCGCTCTCGCGCTCGATGAAGGAGCAGATCAATCACATCCGGCAATGGGCCTTCCAGCGCGCCGTCCGCGCCTCACCCGGTCCGGTGGCGCACTAAATGCGCACTAAAAGCACGCTAAATTCGCGCTGGAAAATCGCCCCGATCTCGTGGCAAGCTGCGATTTGGCATTGACCGCTGCTGAGACAGAGCAATGACCATCACGTACGGAGAGTAGGAATATGGCGCAGGAAAAGCCTATCGGGCTCGCAGCCAGGCCCACGCGGCCGCAGGAATTCTACGATGAGGTAAAGCGGAAGTTTGCCGAGGAACGCGACCTCAGGTTGAACTATCGGCCCGACGGCACCGCGCAGTACACGTCGGACTTCTCGGGCGAGCTGTCGAAATACGAAGTTGATCCGCATGCGGGCGAAGTCACCCCGCGCGAGCCGATCAACGATACCGTCGAGGTCCTGTTTATCGGCGGCGGATTCTCGGCGCTGCTGACCTCGGCGCGGCTGCGCGAGCATGGCGTCGAGAGCATCAGGATTGTCGAGCGCGGCGCGGATGTCGGCGGCACGTGGTATTGGAACCGGTACCCCGGCGTTGCGTGCGACGTCGTCGCGTATGACTACCTGCCGCTGCTCGACGAGCTCGACTACGTGCCCAAGGACCACTACGCCAGAGGGCCCGAGATCTTCGCGCACTGCCAGGCAATCGCGAGAAAATACAACCTCTACGAGCTGGCGACTTTTCAGACCACCGTGACCTCGACCGAGTGGGATCCCGCCGCGCAGATGTGGAACCTCACGACCGATCGGGGCGATCGGATGAAGGCGCGGTTCGTCATCTGCGCCAACGGCACTCTCTCGAAGCCGAAGCTCGCGAAGATCAAAGGGCTCGAAACGTTCAAGGGACATTCCTTTCACAGCTCGCGATGGGACTACGCCTTCACCAAGCCCGATCTCTCGGGACTGGAAGACAAGGTCGTCGGGATCATCGGCACCGGAGCGACGGCGGTGCAGGCGATTCCCGGCCTCGGCGCGGCGGCCAAGGAGCTGTACGTTTTCCAGCGCACGCCGTCTTCGATCGACATCCGCGACGACTGGCCGACCGATCCCAACTGGGCGCGCAGGCTTCCCGCAGGTTGGCAGACCAGGCGCCGCCAACGCGCGCGAATGGCGCCGCAGCTAAGCGAGGAGCAGCGCGCCAAGCAGGCCGCGATGTCGCCCGACGAGAAGATCCGCCGGCAGGAGAACGCGAATATCGAGGCGATGATGAAAATCCATCAACGCATCGACGCGATCGTGAAAAACAAAACCACCGCCGAGGCACTCAAGCCGTGGTATATGCTGATGTGCAAGCGGCCGTGCTTCCATAACGATTACCTGCCGACCTTCAACCGGCCCAACGTCCATCTGGTGGACACGAAGGGCAAAGGAATCACCGAGATTACCGAGAAGGGTCCGATTTTCGAGGGCAAGCAGTACGAGCTCGACGTGCTGATCTACGCGACCGGCTTCGAGGTCCAGAAGACCGGCATCTACAATCAGATCAAGGGCGAGAACGGCCTCGAGCTCAACGACAAGTATCGCGAAGGGATCCGCACCCTGCTCGGAATCCATTCGCAGGGCTACCCGAACCTTTTCATCATGGGCGGCTACCAGGCTTCATTCCAATTCAATTTGACCGACATGCTCCAGGCGCAGGGCGATCATATCGCGGCGTGCATCGACTACGCGCGCCGCCACGGCTATCAGTCCCTCGACGCGACTCCGAAGGCCGAGCAATGGTGGGTCGGCGAAGTGATCGAGCATCGCGGAAAGACCAATCGCAACCAGGAATGCACTCCCGGCTACTACAACTTCGAAGGCGAGTTTCAGCGCCGTCAGGACGGCAACTACAACGGCGGCTTCTTCCAGTACTGCAACCATCTAAATGAGGTGCAGGCGCGAATGGACGAACACTTCGCCTTCACGAAGAAGTAGCTATTGCGGGAGGGTAAGATTCATCGTGCGATTCTTACCAGCGGTAGAAATTCCGCAGATCGCCATCGTGGCGTTGATGTTCGCGATCGCGATCATCGGCTGGAGCTCAGCTCCGGCCAGAATCGCAGTTCATTTCGGCGCGGGCGGGCAGGTTAATCGGTACGGCGGCAAGGTCGAGGGTCTGCTGCTGATTCCTTTGATCGCAAGCGTGATCTATGTCGGTGGCTACTTGATACAGGACTTGGTAGCCGGAAACCCGCAGGTCTTGTCGTCTTACATACTATTCAGATTTGCCTACCTCATTACTCTCGCTGCCGCATATGCGGCAATTCAGCTCTACGCGCGCGGGTTCAAGGTTTCGGTAGGGTCGATAGTGCTGCCCGTGGTTGCGCTGGACATGCTCGCGACGGTCAATTTTGTCTGGCACGCGATCGCAGCTTCGCGCGCTGGATAAGGCGTCGAACCAGCACGACTCCGCGCAAATGCTAAACGTTAACCGGACGCATGTCGTAGTAGCGATCGCCGGGGCGAATCCTTTGGGTGCGACTTCCTTGATTCGCGCCAGATTACGTCTTCAATCGAATCCTATTCCTCACAGTTGTATTAACTACCGGTTCGGATCGGTAAGTATGCGCGCATATTTCGCGCGATCAACGTTGCCGCCGCTGAGAACCAGCCCCACGCGGCGACCGCGCATCTGATCCTGCTCTCTGAGCAGAGCAGCCAGAGTCGCCGCGCCCGCGCCTTCGGCCACGTTGTGCGTATCGGTAAAGTAATGCCGCATCGCCTCTTCGATCTCCCCATCCGACACACTGACCACGCGCTCAGCAAACCGGTTGATGATCTCGACGGCATCAGAATTAGGAACGCGAACCGCGAGCCCGTCGGCGTCAGTTTTCGCCGAGTCCGTCGAGACAGGCTTACGAGCCGCAAACGAAAGCGCGTAGGTCGGCGCTGCGTCGGACACGACGCCGACAATCCTGGTCGTAAGACCCAGCGCTTCACGAGCCGCGATGGTTCCGCAGATCCCGGAGCCGAGGCCGATCGGTACGTAGACCACATCCATTCCATTCACGGCGCGCAAGAACTCGAGCCCATATGTTGCAACACCCCTCACTAATGGCTCGTCAAATGACGGAACCATGGTGAGATTGCGTTCGCGCGCGACATTCGATGCGTGCTCCAGAGCGTCCTGGAAGTCCCGGCCGTGCTCGATCAGCTCAGCGCCGAGCGCCTGGATCGCCGCGTTCTGCTCGACGCTGTTGCCGTGCGGGACCACGATCGTCGCGCGCAATCTGCGCCGTCGCGCGGCGAACGCGACGCTCCGCCCGTGGTTGCCACGGGTAGCCGCGATAATGCCCACCGGCGCGGAGTTTCGGCTAAGCAGATCGTCGACGTAAACCAGGCCGCCGCGCACCTTAAATGCACCGATGGGCGTATGGTTCTCATGTTTCACCCAGAGCTCGACACCGCATCGGGCCGAAAGGGTTGCCCAGCAGATTTCGGGCGTTGGCTTCATCGCCGACGCGACCACCCGCGCGGCTTGCTCTATCTGTTCAAGTCCGGGCAGCGTCATCGGGCAACCTTCTCGGTGCGGGCCACAGGCTAAAGCCTGTGCCACGAATTCTCAATCGTGTTTCTTAGGAGGGCCACCGTCCCGGTAGCCTCTTCGGCCTGGCGGCGATTCGTCAAGCGCTAAACGTTGACCGGACGCATGTCGTAGTAGCGGTCGCCGGCGGCGAATCCTTTGGGTGCGACTTCCTTGATTCGCGCCATATCGCCGGCCGAAAGGGTGACGCTCGCCGCGGCGGCATTTTCCTCCAGGTACTTGCGGCGCTTGGTCCCCGGAATCGGAACCATGTCGGCGCCCTGAGCGAGCACCCATGCGAGCGCGAGCTGGCTCGGGGTGATTCTCTTTTCGTCGGCGATTTGTTTCAGCCGATCGACGACGTGGAGATTGCGCTCGAAGTTCTCGCGCTCGAACCGCGGCGAGATCCGCGCGCGCATGTCGTCTTTGCCGAACGCGTCGGTCGAGCGGATCGTAGCGCTCAGCATCCCGCGACCCAGCGGACTGAAAGGAACGAAGCCAATTCCCAGCTCGCGCAGGGTTGGGATCACGTCGTCTTCGTAGTCGCGCGTCCATAGCGAATACTCCGATTGCACCGCGGTGATGGGATGGACCTTTTGCGCGCGGCGGATAGTTGCGGCGGAAGCCTCCGAGAGTCCCAGGTACCGCACCTTGCCCGCGCGCACCAGCTCGGCCATCGCGCCGACGGTCTCTTCGATCGGCACGTTGCGGTCCACGCGATGTTGATAATAGAGATCGATATGATCGACGCCGAGCCGCGAGAGCGATCCGTCGCACGCCGCGCGCACGTATTCCGGGCGTCCGTTGACGCTGCGCTTGCCGTCGGCGAAGACGTTGCCGAACTTGGTCGCGATCTGGATTTTGCTGCGAAAGGGCTTCAGCGTCTTGCCGACCAGCTCTTCGTTGCGATGGTTCCCGTACACGTCGGCGGTGTCGAAGAAATCGATCCCGAGCTCGATTGCACGGTTTAGCGTCGCGATCGATTCAGCCTCATCGGGCGTCCCGTAGCTTTGCGACATCCCCATGCATCCGAGCCCGATCGCGGAAACGACCAATCCCTGCGTTCCAAGTTTGCGCTTTTCCATAAGTGTCTTCTTACCACTTACCGCGGGATGATCAGAAACCTCGGATGCGGTGGACGGGCGCCTGCCACGGCAGATTCGCGACTGCACCATATTTCTGGTTCAAGCCGGCGGCGATTCCTTCGAGTTCCCGGCGCGCGGCTTCCACCGACGGCGCGGTGCCTGTGCCGATTTCGACGCGTCCGGCCCAATGCGACCAGGCTTGGAAAGGCGCGGTCGGTCTCGAGCAAGACGCCAAGCTCGCGAATCATCGCCAGGGCGCCGTCGAAATCGATTTGCGATTTCATCGCTTGAGAGGCTGCTCAATTTCGAGCGTCAACGCAACCGGCGGGGTGCCATGACCGGGCGTTTCAGCTTTCGTGGTCCGCCGGGATGTGTTGTAACTTATGCTCGACGCCATGCTTCTTGCCTCGAACGGGTTGTCAGGCGGCGTACGTTTCTTCAACAAATTTAGAATTGGGAGAATCAGGATGGCAAAGACTTTTGGAGCAGAATCAACGGCCGATGAGGTTCTTGAGGGCGTCAATCTCTCAGGGAAGCGGGTGCTGGTGACGGGCGTATCGGCCGGATTGGGTGTCGAGACGGCGCGCTCGCTGGTCGCGCACGGCGCCACGGTAGTCGGCACGGCGCGCGATCTGGCGAAAGCGCGGCGCGCGCTCGCGGAAGCGGGAAACCCATCCGTTGACCTGGTCGAAATGGATCTCGCGTCGCTCAGCAGCGTGCGCAAAGCGGCGAGCGAGTTGTTGGCGCGCAATAAACCCTTCGACGTGATCATCGCGAACGCCGGAGTGATGGCGTGCCCGCAGGGCAAGACGCAAGACGGCTTCGAAACGCAATTCGGGACCAACCATCTGGGACATTTCGTATTCGTCAATCGGCTGGTGCCACTGCTAAAGCCGGGTGCGCGAATCGTGCTGCTCTCTTCTGCGGGTCATCAGTTGAGCGACGTCAATATCGACGATCCAAATTTTGAGCGGACTGAGTATCAGCCGTTTACCGCATACGGCCGCTCGAAGACCGCAAACATCCTGTACGCGGTGGCTCTCGACAGCAGGCTCAAGGGACGCGGCGTGCGCGCGACTGCGTTGCATCCCGGCGGAATCCAGACCGAGCTCGGGCGGCATCTTACGCCGGAGCTTATCCAGCAGTTGACGGCGCGAATCAACCAGGGTGCGAAGAGTGCGACGCCAACATTTCGTTTCAAGACGGTGCCGCAGGGATCGGCGACCTCGGTATGGAGCAGTTTCGTCGCGCCAACGGACGCTGTCGGCGGGCGCTACGCCGAAGACTGTCACGTATGCGAGGTGAATGACGACGCGACGTCGCGCGTAGGAGTGCGCTCATATGCGCTCAACCTCGCGCATGCGAACGACTTGTGGCGCAAAAGCGAGGAGATGGTCGGCGAACGCTTCGCGTTGTAGGAGAATCACTTCATCGCCGGAAGAATTTCGCGGCCGAAGCGTTCGAGCGAACGTCGCGTCAGCGCAGGATCGAGTCCGGGAAGCTGCATAGCAACATTCAGCTCGGTCATCGGAACCGTATCGACAATCTCGGCGAGGCGGCGGAGAACGAAATCCGGCGGACCGAGGATGCTGGTGCGTTTGAGGCGCTCGGGATCGGGACGAATGAGCACGCGCGACGGGTCGGCGCCGGATGAGGCGCTGAGCCATTTGGAGTACAGCTCCGCCTGGTACATGAGCGCATCGCGCGTATCGTTCCACGCCTCGGCCTCGCTGTCGGCTACATAGACGACCCTGCTGTTGATGATGCTGTAGCGCGAGGGGTCGCGTCCTTCGGCCTTGAGCGCGTCGAGGTAGATGCCGATCTCGCGGCGGCCACCTACGCACGCGAATCCCAGATCGAGTTTGGCGGCGCGCCGAATCGCCTTAGCCGTGCCTGCGCCCCAGAGCAACTCGGGATACGGCAGGCTCGCGGGACGCGGCAGCACCCGGACGTCGGTGAACTTGAAATATTTGCCCTCGAAGCTGAAGCGCTCGCCGGTCCAGGCGCGGCGCAATATCTCGAGCGTCTCCAGCGTGCGGCCAAGACGCTCGGCGCGCGGTACGCCGAAGCCCGCGAATTCCTCGGCGCGGTAGCCGAGTCCGAGGCCCAGTCGCAGCCGTCCGTTGGAGATCACATCGACCACGGCCGAATCCTCGGCCAGTCTGAGCGGATGCTGCATCGGCGCGAGCAGCACGAATGTGCCGATGGTGATCCGGTGTGTGCGCGCGGCGATCGCCGCCGCCGCCGGCATCATCGCAGGCAGGTAGCCGTCATCGGTGAAATGATGTTCGGTCAGCCAAACCGAATCGAAACCGAGCGTCTCGGCGGTCTCGACCTGTCCAAGCATTTCGCGGTACAGCTCCGGCGCCGGAATCGTCGAGCCCGGCGGATTGCGGAAATCGAGTTGGTAGCCAACTTTTACCTTGCGCATGGCAGATCGTCTCCCGCGTCATAGCGCGCCGCGATCGACCTTAATTCCCTGTCGGTGATATAGCAGGTGACATCGGAGGCCGGAAGGAAATGTGCAGAAATATCAAAATTCTTTTCAATTTCGAGCCGCCAGTCACTCCCGACGAGATTCGTGCCGCTTCGCTTCAGTTTGTGAGAAAAATCAGCGGCTTCAATAAACCGTCGAAGGCGAACGAAGCTACCTTCCTGACCGCAATCGATGAAATAGCCGAGATTTCGGCGCGGCTTCTGCGCTCGCTCGAAACCAATGCGCCCTCGAGGAATCGCGAAGAAGAGGCCGCAAAAGCGAAGGCCCGCGCCGCCGAAAGATTCGGAACCTGAATCAGCAGATAAGGACTCGCTGGCGGATGACGCACTCTGATGCGAGGTTCTCTCGGCGTCAGATTTCCGTGCCTTGGAATCTCAGTTTTCAATAGTAACGGGAGCGCGGCGTATCGGCTCGAACTCCGCGGTTGCAAAACGATCCCTTTGGTGGAAGCCTTCGGGGATTCGGAGAGTGAAATACGAGTTGATAGGTTAGCCTATGAGGGCTACCTGCTAATAACCGATGAATTCACCTCGCTGGAACGACGCGATGCTGGACGCGATGCGCCTCGTGGGCGACCCGCTCGCGGACGCCGCGATCGAGACCATTTTCGCCCGGGGCCAACAAAAGGCCGCTCAAGCCTTCATGACGGAGCAGATGACCAACGCCGCGCCGGTGCCGTCCTCGCTGCCACCCGCGTTGCGAGACTTCATAGAAGAGACGGCGGCGCAGCCGCTTCCCGATCCGTCACTCATCGAGGAGGCGCAGGGCCTTTTCGTGGACCACGGTCCCGAAATCCTGATCACGCTCGGATGCTATGCGCTGCCCGATGCTTATGCGGCGCGCAAAGGGGTCAAGGTTCTTCATCAGACGGCCTACCTCGCCAATCGCCCGACTCGGCGGCTGTTCAGAACCATGCAAATGGTGGTGGATGTGATGGAGCAGGGAGGGCTCGGACCTGATGGCCGGGGAATCCGTACGATACAGAAAGTGAGGCTGTTGCACGCATCGATTCGCCACGAGTTCCGTAGCGACAAGAGCATGAAGTGGGACGAGCTTTCTTTTGGCGTTCCAATCAATCAGGAAGATCTCGCGGGCACGCTGCTGACCTTTTCGTTCCTGGCCATCGACGGACTTCGCAAGCTCGGCGCGAAGATCTCACTCGAGGCCGCTGAGGCGTACTTCCTTGTATGGTGCGCAGTGGGCCAGCTCATGGGCGTTTTGCCGGAAATGATTCCGGACAATCTGGCGCAGGCTGCTGAGTTGAAGGATCTGATCAGCCGGCGTCAGTTCGCTCCGTCCGATGAAGGGCGGCAAATGACGCGCGCGCTGATCGAGATGCTGGAAAAGAATTCCCCTCCGCTGCTCGAGAGCATACCGGCCGGGCTGATGCGGCTATTCCTGCAGGAGGAGATCGCCAACTACCTCGGCATACCTGACAACCGAATGGAGAAACATCTGGCCCGGACCGTCGTGAGGATCGCCAAATTCATTGATCGAGACCTCGAGGCCTCCCATTGGCAGGCGATGATCTTTCGCCATCACATCCTGAGCATCATTGAGAACATGATAAAGGTGGAAGGAGGGAACGAGCGCGATTTTTACCGGCTTCCGAACCATCTGCATAGGAAGTGGCGGGGTACGAATCCCGTCGTGCGGACACAATTCCGCTGAGCGTCTTTTTGACCAATCTCTCGGTAAGATTAGTGCCGCACTCGACTCGACGCCGGCGATTCGTTCTGCGATTCCAGACTTGGATACGGCTGAAAACACGATTCGCCTTCTTGTAGAAAACGGTTTACAGCAAGCCATCACAGCTTTTCAACGCTTCGCAGAAGCCCTTTTCGAGAAAGCCGCGGCGGGAATCAAAGCACGACACAACGTTTTTCAAAATCTGGAGGAAGGCAGCAAATTATGGGAGTCCACGTTCGGCAAAAGTTATCGTGATCATTTGCCGGAGAGCGAACTTTCCCTTCTTCGTCGCTTCTTTCAGCAACGGCATCTACTGGCCCATCGAGAAGGGCTAGTCGATCAGCAATACATCGACAGGAGTGGCGACCTCAGTTATCGCACAGGCCAGCCCCTTGTCGTTCGTGAAACGGACGTGAGGCGGTGCTTAGAACTCATTCAGCGGCTCGGAGCCGCATTACGTTCAGATATCGCCTGATCTCGTATTAGCGCCCGGCTCTGAGCAGCATCGGTGACTCCAAGCGGCCCACAATTTTAGCGTAAGCGCCGAGAAGTCGGATCTTTCCCGAAAAAATTCAGCGACGTGAACATGCACGTTTGTCTTGATTCAGACAATGCCCAGAACCGTCCGAACCAACAGATCTATATATTCACTTGAAACTAAAATTCTCCTCAATTCGTAGAAAGTTCCCCGAATCTCAATAGATTCATTCGGAATAAGAATCTCTCGCCCATTGCGCTCCGCTGCTCGGGCTTCAAGTTGCGCGACGTTCACATACATTCGCGCTATGGTGTCCAGCATCGCTCGCCATTCGACTACCCTTTTATGGCGCCACCACTCTCGCATCATCGGCAATGCCGACGCTGTCTGTTTCCACAGATCAACCGATGAAGCTGCAGACTCAGCACCCCATTCCACTCCCTCGCGATTGTCAGAGTGTTTGTCCAATTCTGTGTAGCTTTCACCCAGCAGAATCGGAGCCAAATATCGGTTTCTTTCAAATGCTCGTAGCAATGCCCGGCCGATTTCCGCCGGGGTGACCTTTTTCTGAATAAATGCCAGGGCGAGCAAAAAACGCGAGCCAGGGTCTTCCACCTGCTCCCTGTACATGCGCATGGCGCGCCCAATCTTTCCCATCCGGTGATATTCTTCCGCAAGGATGTATCGCCCGCCTAGCCCATCTCTTTCGTCGGTGCGGAGAAGCTCCTCGAGTAAGATGACGGCTTCCGATCTTCGCTCTAGTCTGCGCATGACTAGGGAAAGAGAATGCAGCGATCGTGCTTTCGCCCGGCCCGTGAAAACGCCCGCGACGCCTTTGGCCAATCTGTCATCGCATGCCTTGATCGCGGCGCGAAAGCTTCGCTCGGCCTCATGTAGATTACCGGCATTCATGTCGATGAGGCCTAGATGATGGTGGCCGTCTGGATTGTCACTGTCTCTTTGAAGAACCTGAAAAAAATTGTGCGCGCCTGGTCGATGCGGCCTTTTTGAAGGGCTTCTACTCCAAGGTCAATCATGTCATCCGTTTCAGTTTTCTCCATGGTACCTCGGTTTGCCAGCCAATTGCCCACGAAAATAGGCGCACTCCCTGCTCACGCGGGACTAAGAGGCCAGGGACTTTATCAGCTTTACAGCGACTCTCGGAACACAGGGTTGTTTGATAGCCACTGTGTGGAAAGGACTCGATCGCAGTAGAAGTGCTCCAGGTTCTGGATGACGGTCTCGCGCAGTCTTCGGCGGCATAGAGACTCCTCGTTTGCCACAACGCGCGTGTAGCAAAAGAGGCCCCGACCCGGTAGCCGGCCGTTTCCATTGGAGACAGCTCCCGTCGACAAGCCAACGATGCTTGCTACTCGCGGCCGTCGGCGAATCTCTTCTCTGTTTCCGGCGCGATCTTTTTTTTTCATCGAGTCTGCCGACGTCGAATCTCAGCGAAGCGCTTCTCGATCCAGATGTTGATCACAAAACCGCTGCCGGTCACGCGCTGGCAATCACGGCAATGGCACGCATGAACGATCAGAGGACTGTTCGTAAGCTTGTAGCGGATAGCACCGCATGAACATCCACCTTCGAGATTCATGGGACACTCCTTGCAGACATTTGAAAGGGACTGCCCTGATCGAATCGGCCTATCAAGGCAGTCCCGTAGCCTCGCTATTCTTCCTGATGGCAAACGGCTTCTATGTTGTTGCCGTCGGGATCCTTCACGAAGCCGCCGTAGTAGTTGGCGGAATATTGGGGACGGAGACCGGGCTTGCCGTTGTCCTTGCCGCCGGCGGGCAGAGCGGCATCGTAGAACGCCTTCACGGCAGCGCGGTTCTTGGCCACGAATGCAACATGGACAGGTCCGGTCGGTTCGCCCTTGGCCAAACACAAGGCGGGCGCGTCCTTGGGGCCAAAGACCACTATTCCGTCCGCGTCGTACTGCACGCTGAAGCCAAGCGGCGCCAGCGCGGCGCTGTAGAAGCGCTTGCTCGAGTTGAGGTCCTTCACCTTAAGCATGATGTGATCAAACATGACTCTCTCCTTCTCTGACTTTCGTTTTCTCGACCCGGACGGCTCTCGTGCCGCGCCGCCGGCGCCTAAGCCGTCTAAATCGCGTGATGAATCATCACAGTACCCAGCCGTGGAAACATTGTCAGCCAGGACATTACCAAACCCAACGAAATCCTGGTGGCGCAGCGATGGCGCGAAGCGCTCGAAATTAGCGAAGTCAGCGCCAGCGATCCTTTCGCTCGTGCGATACGTCCCACCTGGCCGATAGGAGTGCATCCCACGACTTCAGCCTGCCAACCTAACCGGTTGATGCTGTCCAGCGCAGCATCGCTGTCAGCCTACGAGACCGGTCGGCCTAATCGTCGCCAGCGGTTCTGCCATTCGTAACAGTCCATTCCACTCGCTCACGTCGCTTCCCTCCAATTCCACATGTTTCGCCACGCACCCGCTGCTCGCAATCGGCCTACGCGGTCCCTAGGCAGCGTGAATAATCGATCCTGGGGTCGTTGTCGTCTCACACCGCGCTCGTCGAAGGGGTCGCCGAACGAGGACGAGTCGCTCGACGATTGTCCCTTCGAGAGCGCAGATTCTGATCGACTTTTCACCCGTCTAGTCCCGTCTAGTTTTTTACTTGACGGGTCGCCTTCGAGGTAGCCAAATTCACATTCACATTCTCCTAGTGTGAGTGAATGTGGATGAATCACGATTCACGGTCGCTTCGCCTTCGATTTCTTCTGCGATTTCGCGCGCTTACGCGTCGTCGCTGCCCGTCGCAAACCAGATCGTCCTGCCATCGGCGGTTTGCGCGTCTGCTTGTCTACTTTTTTTCAGTCGAGTCATCGCTTTCGGTGGATCGATGCTTCTGTATCCGCGCACGATCTTCCCGACACGTCGCCGCCATGCAGGCTGCTTCGTCTCGGCGTCGATATACAGAACGTCGCCTTGCATCGTCGGCAGATCGAAGAACGGCGTCCCGTTGACAATGTCGCACGCGAGCTTCAGAGCCAGAAAGCTCCTGCCCGACTTCGGCAGCCCGAACATGCAGGTGACTTCGTTCTCAGCGATCAGACGCTCGACGACGTAACGACCGTCGCTGACTTCCGCCATGTCGCGAGCTTCGATCGGTTCGTAGAAAGATTCACTTTCACCTATCGGTGAATGTGAATGTGAATGTGAATG
>JBAPSR010000008.1:0-3135 GCA_049281755.1 Binataceae bacterium (SeqCode) | reverse complement strand
GGGTTATCACGTGTGCGACGGCCAGGATCCTGAAGGCAACGTCGTTCAGTTTCGTCAGTATGAAAGCGGATCGACTGGCTCGAAGCGAAATTAGTTGGCAACAACCGAACAACGCGGTTAGGATTTTGTCCTTGCAGGGCCCCAGTCGGTCCGACTCGTATAGTTTCCCCGACATTCGTCGGCAGGTTTGCGCTCGGGAGACTCCTTAATTTCAGCAATTCAGACTCGGGTAACTCGGTAGCTCAACAAAGGTTTGAAGTTCGTCTTGGAGGCCGCGACTATGAAGTCTGCTCCAGAAAATAGAACGAACAGCCTTAAAATTGCCGTGGCATATCCGCTGATGATCAGCGGCGTAGTCGCCCTCTATCTGATCATCCGATGGTATGGCGAAGGTCTGACCTCTTCCGCCGCTATGCTTGCAACGAAGTCTTCTGCCGGATCGGCAGGGTCTTCGACCGATGTGATGCTGCATGTTCTCCTGGCGCTGATCGTCGTCATCGTATTGGCACGGGCGCTGGGAACCTTCTTTCGGCTGATTCATCAGCCGCCGGTGATCGGTGAAATTGTTGCCGGGATCATGCTCGGCCCGTCCGTGCTGGGAAGAGTAGCTCCCGGCGTGGCTTCGTATGTGCTGCCCACCTCGGTCGCGCCCTTCCTGGATGTAATCTCCCAGATCGGCGTGATCCTCTACATGTTTCTCGTCGGGCTCGAGCTTGACCCGGAGCTTTTGAGGAATCGGGGTCACGCAACCGTCGCGATCTCGCACGCCAGTATTCTCGCGCCGCTTCTGATGGGCGCGGCGCTCGCGCTGTTTCTGTTTCCGACTCTCTCACCGGGAGACGTAACCTTCACGAGCTTCTCACTCTTCATTGGCGTTTCGATGTCGATCACGGCCTTTCCCGTTCTCGCGCGCATTCTGACCGACCGCGGCATCCACAAGACCCGGATGGGCGCGATTGCTTTGACCTGCGCGGCAGTCGATGACGTCACCGCATGGTGCCTTCTGGCATTCGTGGTCAGCGTCGTCGAGGCTCATACCGCCGGTGCGCTGAGCATCGTCGTGATGGCAGTGGCGTTTATCGTGGCGATGGCCGTCGTGGTGCGGCCCGCGATGGTGCGCTTGACGTTTCTGTATGGCAACCGCGGGCTGACGCAAGGGTTGATGGCGGCGATCTTTGTAGCGCTGCTCGTATCGGCATTGACTACTGACGTCATTGGAATTCACGCGATTTTTGGCGCTTTCGCTTTGGGTGCGATCATTCCGCACGATAGCAGTCTCGCGCGCGAACTTACCGACCGTCTGGAAGATTTGGTTATCGTGCTGCTGCTGCCGGCATTTTTCGCCTTTACCGGTCTGCGCACACAAATCGGCCTTGTGAACGGATTTGACCAGTGGCTGGTGTGCGGGCTGATAATTTTCGTTGCATCGTTCGGAAAATTCAGCGGCGCCACGATCGCTGCCCGTCTGACCGGACTCGGCTGGCGTGATTCCTCAGCCCTGGGCATCTTGATGAACACCCGCGGACTGATGGAGCTGATCGTCCTGAACATCGGCTACGATCTCGGGGTCGTTCCACCAACGCTATTCGCGATGCTGGTGATCATGGCCCTGGTCACGACTTTTGCGACGACACCGATACTGCATTTCATCGCTCCCAAAGAGGAATTCCTGGAGGAGGCGACAGTCCATGAGACGGCTGCGAAACTCCGGCTGGTGCGTCCGATACGGCAGGGCATTTTGGTGCCGATATCGAATCCCGAAAAGGTCGGATCGCTGATGGAAATTGCGCTGTCGGCAACTGCCGCGGAGGATTCGCCGCCGCGCGTCGCCGCGTTTGTACGGCGTCCTGTCGGCGGCATCCGATCAGGCCTCCGGGAAGTTGAACACCGGGTCGCGCCGCGCTCGCACGCGCTCTCGGCCGCGTTGGACTATGCCCTGGAGCGGGAGGCCGCGATAATTCCGCAGGCAACCTGGACCGAAGCTCCGGCGCGCGACATCGTGCGCCTGGCGACGGAGCTTCAGTCGGCGTGGATACTGCTTGGTTTTCATCGCCCCGTCTTTGGCGCGGATTTTCGCGGCGGAATTGTCGGCGACGTCCTCGAAGGAGTGGCCTCTCTTCCGGTCAATGTCGGAATCGTCGTAAACGAAACCCGCGATCCGGTCGAATACATTTCCGCCGTGATCGATCACAGTCCTGACGGATGGGCGGCGCTTGACCTGGCGACCCGAGTCACTCAAACGAAGAATTGTGCTCTCGAGGTCATCTGGGTGCCGTCAGCGGATGACGGGAATTCAGAATTGGATGAGATGCTGAGTGCGGTATCGAGTCGGGTTCCGCATATCAAAACGATCGTTCTTGAATCACGATCGTCTGCGGACTTTGCGCGACAAAGAATGAGCAATCTGTCAGTGGTAGGCGCCAACCTGATTGATCCATTGAAGTTCGCGGCTCAATTGAGGCAGCCGCGATGCTGCACCATCGTCGTTCAAGGCACCTCCGTTCCCCTGGTTGCCGCCGCCATTCGCGAACCAACAGCAGCAGCGGGCCTGCGATCTACTTAAGCGCGCAATGGACTGGATTGGTGGACGCAGCAGGATTTGAACCTGCGACCCCATGCATGTGAGCAGTGGAAACGGCCGTTTCGCCGGTATCTCTTGGTAGCGTTCAATACGCTTCAACCCCCTGTCGGTCAATGGCTTTCTCGCTTTCAGGCAGAGACCGCGATAGCTGCCGAGCGATACCGGAATTCACTGAGGGTACCCACAAAATCCCCCACAGCACAGCGTGTACGGATGGTAATACACCGAGTAGGACAGGCGTCATCTCGCACTGGCCTGCCGGGCCATCCCAAAGTCCGAGCCACCCTCGCGCATCGAGTGCGCGCTACGATCTGGATAGGACCGCAAAGGCATCGGACATTTCAAGGTTGCACCTACGACATTGGGGGTGCTGCGAGGCGTTCCGGGTCGGGCGGAGCGGACCGCCCAGGCTCCCGATTGGCAGGATGATGATAGGCCGGTAGTCTTATCCCCGACGTATGGCATTCGATCACGAATCAGCGATCCGCGCTCGCGCACGTTCACACGGGCTGCGCCGGGCGCGTTTCTGGCGGGCGCTGGGGTTCCCAAACCTC
>JBAPSR010000007.1:0-8859 GCA_049281755.1 Binataceae bacterium (SeqCode) | reverse complement strand
GAGAGCAGGATCGGCTTGTTCTCGGCCTTCGCGCGCGCCAGCGCCTCGGCGCCCCACGGGTACCAATCGACAGGATTGTGCGCGTGCTGGCGCAGATAGGGACTCTGCTCGTTAATCAGGCGATTGGTTTTGCTTTGCGCGGGATGCGCGGAGTCGTCGTGATGTTCGCTCATGTGATCCAGCTCGAATTGCAGGTTGATCGGAATGCGCGCGCGCAATTTCGACGCTAGCACGCACCTGCCGATTGCGCCACGTAATCCCCGCGCAACTTTCTTTCGGTTCCAGGAGCACAGGCTAAAGCCTGTGCCGCCTAGGACGGCAGTATGGCGGCGATGCGTCGCCGACGGATAGAATTTCCCGCGATGAGCTCCAGCCCGACGACACCGCGTAACGAAGCCACGTCTGCCGATTCAACCTGGCGGCGATGGTTCTTCGCGATCCTCGCGTTGTCGGCGATTTTGTTTTTCGCCCGCCTGGGATCCCGTGCGCTATGGTCGTCGGAGTTCAGGTGGGCCGAGATCGCGCGCGAGATGCTCGCGACGCGCAACTACTTCTGGCCGACGATTAACGGCCGCGTCTATTACGATAAGCCGCTCGGCTCTTATTGGCTTGTGATCTGGTCCACTTACGTTTCCGGCGGAATGAATGAGCTGGCAGCGCGATTGCCGTGCGCGGTCGCTGGCGTGCTGGGCGTGGCGTTCCTGATGCTGCTGGCGCGGCGGTTGTACGATTCGCGCACCGCGATTATTGCCGGCGTAATTCTGGCGACCAGCTTCAGTTTCGTGTTTTTTTCACGCAACGCCTCCGCCGATGTCGAAACGCTGACCGGCGAACTCGCTGCGCTGCTGCTGTTTCTGAAATACGAAAGACGGCAAGACGGATGGTGGGTCGTCGGACTGTGGATCGTCATGGCGCTCACGTCGCTGACCAAGGGGCTGCTTGGCTTCGTTTTGCCAATCATGGTGATCGGACTTTACTGCACGCTCGCCGAGGGATGGCGAGCGTTTGGCGATGCGATCCTTCAGGGCCCGATCGGTTCGCGCGTCCGCTGGGTCACCGTTCGCAATCGATGGCTGTTCAACTGGAAATCGATCCTGGCGATCGCGATCGCAATCGCGCTCTACTCGTTCCCGTTCTGGTTCTCGAAGCAGGTCGAGGGTTCGGACAAGGGTCTACAGATGGTCTGGCGCGAGAACGTAGTGCGTTTCTTTCACCCGTTCGACCATCGCGGGCCGGTTTATCTTTATGTCTACGTG
Source organism: Binataceae bacterium (SeqCode) (assembly GCA_049281755.1). GTDB lineage: Bacteria > Desulfobacterota > Binatia > Binatales > Binataceae > JBARDN01. Next base: position 7,603 of record JBAPSR010000007.1, on the reverse strand, counting down.
ATCTTCGCGCTCATGGCGCCGTGGGCGATGCTGTTGCCGGCGGCGCTGGTCGAAGCGCACAAGCGCCGAAGTGAACACGCGGAACCCGCGCGCAGCGATCGCTTCGCGCTGGTCTATTTCTGGGCGACCTTCGCTTTCTATACGATTTCCGGATCGCGCCGCAGCTATTACATTCTGCCGATCCTTCCGGCTGGAGCATTGCTCATTGCGCGAATTCTGGCCGGCGATGCGATCCGCTCCCGATGGGCCGGGCGCTTGCTCGCGATCGGTTACGGCTTGACCGCGATCGCCACGATTCTGGGCATCGTAGTGCTTCTGCCGCCTTCGATGATTCTGCGCGGCTCGATGGCTTTGTTTCCGGCGGCGCCCGATCGGGTGGTTTTCGCTATCGCATGGATCGTCAGCGTCGCGAGTATCGTCTATGTGCTGCGGAATTACCGGCCTGAGCGCGTGGCCGTCTCGATGGGCGTCATCGCGTACTGCGTGATGTTGTACATCTTTGTGTTCGCGATGCCGGCGGCAGACGCATATCGTGGCGAGAAACCGTTCGGGCTTCAAACGCTACGAGTCTTGGGCGGAGACACCAGCCATCTGGTCCTGTATCGGACCGAAGGACCGCTATTTTATTTGAATCCGCCCGCTCCTCTTCCGGAGTTCGACTATCTGCGGGATTTAAAGAGTGCAATTGCCAACGACGATGTTCGCTGGATGATCGTTCGCCGTCGCGACGTGCCATCGCTTGGAATTACAGCGACAGAGCTTCTCCACGAAGCGTCGTTCCCGTGGGAAACGCCCGAGCAGATTCGCAACAAAGTGGTGCTGCTTAAGCTCGGCGCCGGTCAGAGCGCGGGGCCTGGTTCCGCGTTAAACTAGCGCGCGAGCTAAAGACGCATCGGCATCACGACGTAGGTGAATTTCGTGTCGGCTTCGGTCTTCACGACGCCGGGGCTGACATCGTCGCTGAGGCCAAGCTCAACCTTGTTGCCGGATGCGATCACGCCGAGAACGTCGCGCAGATAGTTCGCGTTAAATCCGATCGCGAACTCTTCGCCTCTGAAGTCAACGTCGAGCGACTCGCTCGCCTCACCCATCTCCGGGCTGGTCGATGAAACCGTCAGGCTGCCGGAGGTTAGCGCGAATTTTACGCCGTGATAGCGCTCGTTTGAGAAAATCGCCGCCCGCTTGATCGCCGCGAACAGCGCGTCTCGATCAACCCCGATCAAGTGCTTCGATTCTTTCGGGATCACTCCGCGATAGTCGGGGAACTCGCCTTCGACCAGCCGCATCGAGACCTCGGTCGAGCCGCGCTTCATGTAGGCAAGCTGGCCGTCTAGCGACAGTTTCACGTCCTGATCGCCAGTCTGATCCAGAATTTTGCGCAGCTCCTGCAAACCCTTGCGCGGGATAATCGCGCCGCCTTCCATGCTGAATCCCGCAGCCTCGCGCTCGACCATCGAAAGGCGATGCCCATCGGTCGCGACCATCCGCACTCCGCCCGGACCGGCGGCCTCAAGATAGACGCCGCTCAAGTTGTAGCGGGCTTCATCGGGGCTGACAGAGAACACTGTCTTGTCGATCATCGAAGCCAGCACGGTCGAGGCGATTCCAAGCTCCGCCTTGAGCGCTTTTTTCGCCGCAGCGCCTTCGGCTTTCGCAGCGCTCTGGCTCGGCATGGCAGGGAACGAGCGCGGATCGAGGCCCATCATTTTGAATTTGGCTCGTCCGCATTTGAGCTCGACCCAATCACTGTCGAGCGTGTCGAGCTTGACCTCGTCGCCCTCGGCCTCGCGCACGATTTCGAAAAGTTTTCGCGCGTTGAGCGTGATGCTCTTGTCCTTGGAGGTGCGCGCCGCGATTTCGGTACAGATTCCGACTTCCAGATCGGTTGCGCTAAGCCGCAGGCTTCCGCCTCCGGGTTCCAGGAGAACGTGCCCGAGGATTGGCACCGTTGTCCGCCGTTCGACGATTCCCTGCATCATCGCAAGCGCGGTCTGCAAAGCTGCGCGGTCAATTACCAATCCCATGAACTGTCCGTCCTGCCTGCTATTCTTCTTAAGAGATCTTAAATTAAAAGATCAGTAAAACCCGTAGAGGGTGTTGATTTGTTGAGTACTCCATCAAGTGCCTGATTTTCAACGTGAATCGTGATGGTACAAGCTGTCGGCGGTTCACCGTCTCGATCCTTGCAATCCGCGCCTGACCGATAGGGCTTGAGTTTTGAGCCAAGTTATCCAGAAGCGTTCCACAAGTTTCTCCACATCAGGCAGCATTAGCCCTGATCGCTTTTAGATCGCGTTCGATCTTCTCGATCGACAGCCGAAACGCCGAGTCGTTGGTCACGCGCCGCTGGATCAGGTTGTGCGCATGGATCACCGTCGAATGATCGCGTCCGAACGCCTCTCCAATCACCGGAAACGAGCTGGCGGTCAGCTTTCGGCACAGATACATCGCGACTTGCCGGCAAAACGCGATGTGCTGGGTTCGTTTTTTCGATTTCAGGTCGATCAGCCGGATATGAAAGAAATCCGAGACCGTTTTCTGGATCATCTCGACGTCGGGCTTGGCTTCGTGATTGCGGATCAGATCGTGCAGCGCCTGCCGCGCGAAGTCCAGCGTGATCGCGGACTTGCTGAGCGAAGCCAGTGCTCCAAGCCGGGTCAGGCATCCTTCGAGCTCGCGCACGTTGGACTGGATGCTCTGCGCGATATAGAGGGCGACATCCTGCGCGAGATGCAGATTGTCCAGCGCAGCCTTCTTCTGCACGATCGCAACGCGAGTCTCGAGGTCGGGCGGCGCGATATCGGCGATAAGCCCGGATTCGAAGCGGTTACGCAGGCGTTCCTCGAGTCCCGGAATCTCGCGCGGGACTTTATCCGAGGTGAGGATGATCTGATGCCGGTCGGCGTGCAGCGAATTGAACGTATGAAAAAATTCTTCCTGGGTGCGCTCGCGGCCCGCCAGAAACTGGATGTCGTCCAGAATGAGCGCATCGACCAGGCGGAACTTTTCGCGAAACTCGTTCATCCTGTCCCGCCGGATTGAGCCGATCAACTCGTTCATGAAGACTTCAGCCGGCATGAACAACACTTTGCGCGGCCGATCGCCGCTGCCGTAGATGTGATGCCCGATCGCGGTCACCAGATGGGTCTTGCCCAGGCCGACTCCGCCGTAGATGAAGAGCGGGTTGTACTTGTCGCCGGGCTGATTCGCCACCGCCAGGGCAGCGGCGTGCGCGAATTGATTGGCTGAGCCGACCACGAACTCCGCGAGCGTATAGCGCGGGTTCAGTTGCGGATGGCGCTCGGCACGCGCATGCTCCGGCGTTGCCTTTGCGGCCACATGTCCATTGCCATTGGCGCCGTTGCCGTTGGCATGACCATTGGAGTTGCCATTGCCGTTGGCGTGCGGAGCTTTGGAGGCCCCGGCATTTTCGCCCAAGGTCAACTTGACCTCGACGGGCTCGCCGGCTTCTTCCGAGAGCGACTTCTGCAGCATCGGAAGGTAGCGTTCGTTGACCCAGTCGCGGAAGAATCTGTTGGGTGCCTCGATCGTAACTGTTCGGCCTTGTTGCCCGACAAAGCTCAGCGGTCCGATCCAGGTTTCAAATCCAACTTGTCCAAGTTCTTCACGCAGGCGGTCATTGGCTTTGCGCCATAACCCGTTCATTCGGTCTCCTCCCCAAGTTCCCGAGCCGCCGATCTGCACGGTCCGGAACCGACCGCATCTCGCAACTAGCGATCATTTCTGCACAAGCTTATCCACATCTGTGGATAAGCACTGTTTTGGTCCGTTCTGAAAGCAGATTCGGGCCGGACTAGCCCCGGCTATCAACTCGCTGGTGCGGTTTACGGTTCTGTCAGCTTCTGGATTCTCTGGAACAACAACGGCAAAGTGCGTGCGCTTTCGAGCCATCGATGATCACGAGGGTCGCCATGACTTTCGCTTCGAAACAAATGTGCGTGAAGATAAAGTCTCGCGGCCAAGGCATCGTGATAAACTCTTTTCCGATTACTGACAAGAGCGCGCGCGGAGAATCGCCTATGCGCGCGGATCGAAAAGAAAATTTTGTGATCGACTTGATGTCATCGTTGCGCGCGAATTCACGCTCCGATCATACGATCCAGCGCGATGGCTCCAGGAGCCATTATGTGTGCACAAATTTTTCTGCGCATACGCGCATTGATCGCGATCTGATGCACGTTTGACTGCACCGGCGCGCGATGTTAGCTGGCGACTGACAGGATCTCATCGATGGTCTCCGATAAAAAATCACGCGAGTTGCGCGCGCGCGCGCAGAAAATAATTCCGGGCGCGGTGAATTCTCCGGTGCGCGCATGGAAGGCCGTCGTCGGTTCGCCGCGGTTCATCGCCCGCGCCAGCGGGGTATACCTTTTTGACGCCGACGGCAATCAATTATTTGATTACGTGGGCTCCTACGGTCCCGCCATCGCGGGCCACGCTCATCCGGCCGTAATCGAAGCGATCGCGAAACAGGCGCGCGACGGTCTGGGTTTTGGCGCCTCGACCGAGCTCGAGGTCGAGCTGGCGGAAATGATCACCTCGGCGATCGCAGTTGCAGAAAAAGTTCGCCTCGTCAGCTCCGGCACCGAAGCCGGCATGACCGCGCTTAGAATCGCGCGCGCGGCAACCGGACGCCCAGCGATAATCAAATTCGACGGATGTTATCACGGGCATAGCGACTCGATGCTGGTACGGGCGGGATCAGGCGGGATGACGCTCGGCGTGCCGGACAGCGCGGGCGTTCCCGCGGAACTCGCAGCGCTCACGATGGTGGCGACTTATAACTCGATCGAGAGCGTCGAAGAACTCTTTAGAGACAATCCTAATCGGATTGCGGCGGTGATCGTCGAGCCGATCGCCGCGAACATGGGCGTGGTTCTTCCCGAGACCGGGTTTCTGAAAGCGCTCGAAGCGATCGCGCATCGAAACGGCGCGCTGCTGATCTGTGACGAGGTGATAACCGGCTTTCGCCTGAGCTTCGGGTCCGCCAGCGAAAAACTTGGCGTGGCGCCCGACCTGATCATGCTTGGAAAGATAATCGGTGGCGGATTGCCGGTCGGTGCGGTCGCCGGATCCGCCAAGCTCATGGATCTGCTGGCACCAGACGGACCGGTCTATCAAGCGGGGACGCTATCGGGAAACCCGCTCTCGGTCCGAGCGGGAATCGAAACGTTGAAACTGCTCAAGGAACCGGGAGTTTATGAACGGCTCGAAGCCGCGGGCGCACGGCTGGAGGCGGGACTTAGCGATGCGCTTGCGCGATGCGAGCAGCGAGGGTGCGTCAATCGTGCCGGGTCGTTGCTGACGATGTTCCTGGGTCCGTTGCAGGTCCGCAACGCCAACGACGCGAGGACCTCTGACACGGCCAAGTTCGCGCGGTTCTTCCATGCGATGCTCGAACGGGGCGTCAATATCCCGCCGTCGCAATTCGAGGCGCTGTTCGTTTCCTTGGCGCACAGCGACGCGGATATCGATCAGACCGTGGCGGCGGCGCACGAGGCGCTCGAAATCGCCGCGCGCGGTTGAGCACGACGATGCAATGGACGGCGGGCAAGGCGGCGCGTTTCATGGCGATCGGATTCGAGTTTTCAGGTCCGATCATCGCCGGTGCCGTGATCGGCCACTACCTCGACCTCTATTTCCACACCGATCCCTGGTTGACCTTCGCGCTGTTCATGGCGGGGCTCGGACTTGGCTTTTACCGGCTGATTCGTGAGTTACAGCTCGCGCAGCGGACGCTGGGGCAATGAGGTTTACCTGGGCGGTTCCGACTATCGCTGCGATTCAGCGGACCAATGTTGTGCTGGTCGCGCTAACCGCGGCGACACTCGCCTATCTCGCCTCAATCAACTCAGCGATTGGATGCATGCTCGGTGGCGCGGTCGTGATCGCGAATCTGTGGATTCTCGCGGCGCTCGGGCGCCTGGTCCTGGCCGCCGCGGGCGCCGGGATTTCCGGCAACGCCGCGCGTCTGGGCGCCGCCGCGATACCGCTCAAGCTCCTCATCGTGGTCGGAATCGTGTACCTGGCTTTCACGCGCGCGCATATCGACGGACTTGGCTTCGGTTTCGGAGTCTTGACTCAGTTGGCCGCCATCATTATTGAAACCGGACGAGCCTCGCTTGCTGGCGCGGCCTGAGCGAATGCGCACGGAGAATCCCTGGTGCAGAAATCGGTCAATTTTCTCGAGCTGATCGGCGGCGGAAAAGTTCCCGAGGTTATAGTCGGGACCTGGATCGTGATGGGAATCCTGATCGTGTTCGGGTTCGCCGCACGACGCTCGCTGGCGCGCGCCAAAGATCCAGTAATTCCCGACGACGGAATGAGCCTGCGCGCGATGTGCGAAGTGCTGGTCGAGTGGCTCGATGGATTCGTTCAGGACGTGCTCGAGTCGCACGGATACCGCGCGCTGGTGCCGTTCTTCGGATGTCTTTTTGTATTCATCCTGTGCGCGAACTTCTTTGGCCTGATTCCCGGAATGGAGCCGCCGACCGGAGATTCCGATCTGACTTTCGCGCTCGGGACGATCTGCTTTGGCTACTACATCGTCCAGGGATTCAGATCGCAGGGCGCCAGCTATCTCAAGAGCTTTCTTGGACCGTACCTGCCGCTGGCGTTTCTGATGCTGCCGATCGAGCTGGCGGACAATCTCTTCCGGCCGTTCTCGCTCGGTATCCGTCTTTACGCAAACATGTTCGCCGACCATACCGTGCTGAGCATCTTCACCGGGCTGACGAAGCTTGTGATTCCGCTCGCCTTTTATGCGCTCGGCGCGATCGTATGCATCATTCAAGCGATCATTTTTGTGGTGTTGTCGATGGCCTATGTGCGGCTGGCCGCGAGCCACGAACATTAGACGAAGATTTCGATCAGGATTTTTCGCGACGAAGGACGCCCGCCCGAATCGGTGGTGGTAGAGGAAAGAAGATGTGGCGGCGCGGGCGCCGGAAACGCGCAAGACGAGGAGGACTCGAGATGGTTCGCAAAATGGGTACGGTGATCGCGATGATTGGCTTCGCGATTCTGGCTTCGCCGATGCTGGCGATGGCGCAAGAGGCCGCAGCTGCAGGCAGTTCGGGCGCTCCGCTACGTGCGGGGTTGATCGCGCTGGCGGCGAATATCGGTATCGGTATTGCCGCGTTCGGAAGCGCTATCGGCCAGGGCAGGATGGCGGCGTCGGCGATGGAATCAATTGGCCGCAACCCGAACAGCGCTGGCCAGATTTTCGTTCCGATGATCATCGGGCTGGCGTTTATCGAAGCGCTGACCCTGTACGCGCTGGTCATCGCATTTTTCCTGCAGGCGAAGATCTAGTCGCGTCTGCCGAAAGGATTCGGATCAATAAGCGGGCTCCGCGAAAGCGGCGCCCGCTTTCTTTTGCGATTGCTTTTGCTGCTCTGCCAGTGGTGGCCGACGGCCCGTCGGCTCACGCGAAGCGTCGATCTGCACGCCGATTGCAGATAGCCTCTCCCACCGGAGAGCTTTGCATTGCATAACCAGTCTGAAAAGTGTGCCAGTGCGCGAGGTCGAGATTCCTCGCGATCCTCGCCGCTCCAGGTGATGCGCACGTACCCATCTGTAT
>JBAPSR010000006.1:0-31194 GCA_049281755.1 Binataceae bacterium (SeqCode) | reverse complement strand
CCGACCATTTGAGCGCCGCGAGCCCGCGCGCGGTGCTGGCGTATGCCGGATCCGCGATGCCATGGACGTGCGCGTGCTTCGCGTCACTTCGATGCTCATGCGGATGACGACGTACGTGCAGCGCCATTTCGTCCATCGGCTTGCCCACAAAGCGGGCCCAATCGCTCACAGGTATTTGGTGATTTCCCTGAATTCAGAGAGTGAACCGCGCGCATCACGCGGGATCGCGCCGACCGCCTCCTCGATACAGTTATCGATATGGTCCTGGATATAGACCCGCTTGGCGATTCCGAGCGCCTTCTCGACCGCGTGTAGCTGCTGGGCAACGTCCAGGCACTCACGCTTGGCTTCGATCATTTCGATGATCGTTCGCAGATGGCCGTCGGCGCGTTTGAGGCGGTTAACGATGTCGGGATGAGTCGCGTGAATCATGCGCCTGAACCTATCCCCCTGGATGGGATATATCAAGCCCCGATAGACTCTGCAAGTTGTGCTCAGACTCGCCTCTGCTGGCGAGATTTTTTTTTTTGAGACAACCTCCGCGAACCAGAGCTACGATATGAGGGGTATTCCGACTCGCTGACGACCATGCCGCTATTGGACGAAACCGCCTCGCCGCCGCTTGCGCCCCAGTTGGGCGAGTCGGGCGAATCCCTAACGCCCCCGTCGCCCCCTTCCTCGATGGGAGCGGCAACTCCTCTGCTCGGAATCATCATAGCCACGGCGGTCCTTTATTTTGCGAAAGACGTACTGATGCCGCTGGCGATGGCGGGCGTGTTGTCCGTGATCTTCAGTCCGGTTGCGAGCCGCCTCGAGCGGCTGATCGGCAGATTCGCCAGCTCCGCCCTGGTCGTCGCCACCGCCGTAATAGCGATCGCGGTATTGGCCTATTTTCTGGCGATTCAGCTCACCGCGGTTGCGGTCAACGTGACCGACCATTCGGAAAATATCGCCGCGAAGATCACCGCGCTCCAGGGCTCCACTCCTGACTGGCTGGCGAGCATCGAATACGGAGTGAACAACGTCGAGCGGCGGCTTCAGCAGGCGAAGCCGGTGAAAAAGAAAACTCAAACCGTGGTTCAAGCGCCCGCTGAATCTTCCGCCGCGGAGCAAATTGTAAAACCGATCCTCCCCTTACTCTCCAGCCTCGCCCAAATCCTGCTCGTGATCGTCTTGTTCTTTTTCCTGCTCTATGGACGCGAGGACGTTCGCGACCGGCTGGTGCGCCTGACCGCCAGAATTCGAGTCACCCTCGCCGCGGAGGCGATAGCAACCGCCGGCAGCACGGTGTCTCAATATCTATTGCTCTTCTCACTGGTCAATCTCGGATACGGCGTCTCGATCGCGATCGTGATGTGGCTGCTCGGGTTGCCGAACCCGGCCTTCTGGGGAGCGCTCGCCTTTCTGCTGCGGTTTATCCCGTACGTCGGCGCATTGACCTCCGCGGTGCTGCCAACTCTGGTCGCATTCGCCCTCTTTCCGAATTGGTCCAAGTGCTTCGAGGTATTTGCGGCGTTCGTTATTCTCGATCAGGTGGCGAGCCAGTTCGTCGAGCCGTTTCTGATCGGACGCGGAATCGGCCTCTCGCCCTTGGCGCTGCTGGTCTCCGCGATGTTCTGGGCGTGGCTGTGGGGATTGCCGGGGCTTCTGCTGGCGACGCCTCTGACCTCCTGCCTGAAAGTTGCAGGCGACTATATTCCCGCACTGAGTTTTCTGACCGTGCTGCTCGGCGCCGACCGAAAGCTCGACGACTACCACGATTACTACCGCAAGCTCCTGGAGATCGATCGCGACGGAGCACGCGCACTGGTGGTGGAATATTGCGACGAAAACGGCCTCGAACCGACGCTTAGCGACGTCATCCTTCCGGCGCTGGCGATGATGAGCCAGGAACGGATTGACGATCATATCAGTCCGGAAAATCAGAAATTTATCGTCGATACCACCGAAGGACTGGTGGGAGAGCTGGGCAGCCGGTTCAATCGCCCGCTTCTGATTCCGCCGCTGCGGCTGGTGGGAGTGAGCGCTCCCGGCGAGGTTCATACTCTGGGTTTGAAGATTCTGCTGGAGCTCCTGCGCCAGGACGGGGTCGCCGCGACTTTTCTCGGCGACGGCAAGAGCGCCGCCGAGGTCGAGGAATTCGCCAAGCGCTTTTTCCCGAATATCATTTCTATTTCATGCACCTGCACCGAGTGCATCCCGGCGATGCTCGAGCTGGTCCGCACGATCAAGTCCGCGCTGCCTAATCAGATAATCCTTGCCGGCGGCGACGCCGCGAATGCGCATCTTGCCGAGCTGCTCGAGGCCGGATGCTTTGAAGTCAGCGCAACCCTGGAACAGGCGCGCCGCACGGTCAGACGCTACGCATTGCAGCGCGCCAGATCGCGCGTCGGCGTGCCCTCGCGCGGACTGCCGGGGTTCACGCTGAAGCCTGCGCCTGCGCCGGACTCCAGAACCACCCAGCCAATCGCAGCGAGCGTGCTTCAGAAACCAAATGAGTAATGCGCTCTATCATCCGTTGGAGGGGATGCGAAAGCATTTGTTCATACAGAGTCTGTAAACCTGACTGAATATCCAGGAGGATCTTATGTCACCCTTACTCTTAATTCTGATCTTGATTTTGATTTTCGGCGGCGGAGGCGGTTATTACGCCTACGGCCCGCGCGGCGGATTCGGAATCGGCGGAATCGTAATCATTATTCTGATCGTTCTGCTTCTGACCGGCCGCCTATAAAACGCACGGCCGGCGGCGATTCGGCAAATAACCCCTCGCCGCCGGCCCCATACACACACCGCACGAGCCTCGCGCGCGGATTTCGTAGGACTCAGGGCCGCAATCCGTAGCCCGCGAATTCTTTGGCGATCGATGGATCGATTTTTTCCGCGGCCGCAATATCTGCCTCGCCTTTCGCTCTATTTCCCCGAGCTCGCTCAGCCAATCCTCGTCCATATAGAGATGACGCGCGTTTTGGAGCAAGCTTCAAGGTCGAATCGTAGTCTAAGATCGCCGAATCGAATCGGTTCATTTTGAGGTATACCAAACCCCGGCTGCCGAGGGCGTAGGAATCATCCGGCCGAAGCCGAAGCGACTCGTTGCAGTCGGCTAGAGCCTGGGGCAGTTGGCCGAGAATCCCTCGCGCCCAGCAACGGTCGTCGAAAGCGGAGGCCAGTTTCGGATCGAGCTTGATAGCCTGATCGAAGTCGTGGATCCCGTGGTCATATTCTTTCTTGTGGTCGTAGGCCACGCCGCGGTTCATGAAGACATCGGCATCGTTCGGATCGAGCCTGATCGCCTGATCGTAGTCCTGGATCGCGCGGTCGTATCCCATTTTTTCGTCGTAAATCGTGCCGCGGTTGTTGAAGGCGCTGGCGTATTTCGGATTGAGCTTGATCGCCTGATCGTAGTCCTGGATCGCCCGATCGTATTGGTTCTTGCGATTGTAGTCGTTGCCGCGGTTGTTGAAGGCTTGGGCATAGCTCGGATTAAACCTGATCGCCTGATCGTAGTCCCGGATCGCGCGGTCATATTCTTCCTTGTCATCGTACGCATTGCCGCGGTTGTAAAAGGCGACGGCGAGGTCCGATGAATTTTCCTTTCCGGACTGGATCACAGCAGTACATCCGCCGATTTTAGTATCCGCGTTAGGGTCCGTGCAGCGCTTGCGATTTTCGCTTTCGTCCTGCGCGTGTGCTGAGATCGCACAACCCAGTACAAACGCCAGTATCAACGCGGAAACAGCGGGCCGCCAGCGCATTTCGATTCCTCCGATTGAAGTCGCCCGATAGTAGCCAGAGGTCCTCCCCCCCGGCAAGAATGAGTAAAGTTGAGTAACGAAACATTTTTATTGGGATCGCGAGCCGCTCCGGAGGTGTTATTCCCGTGCGCCCTGGACCGAGGAAAAGTACGATCTGAACGGCGTTGCATTTGGCGCACCGTCGCATTGGGAAGCGGTCCTGCAAACGCAAATCACTCCGCCCAATTCGGACGCCGCGATCCTGAGCAATCCGCTTGGATTCTATGTCACGCAGATCACATGGACCGAGCAGCAAGGATGAAGGGAGAAAACGGCTATGAGAGGCATCGTATCGGCCGCCATTTTGGCACTCGCGTTGACGCTTGGAGCGTGCGCCGCTCTGCAGCCGCCCGCCCCGCCACCGCTCAATTTGGTAACTGAGGCAGCGCCGCAGACCGAAGCCGCTCCCACACCGCCCTCGGGAGCCCAGCTTCTCGCACAGCAAGCCGCCGAGGTTCAGACGGCGATAAAGCAACATCAGCAGGACGGCCAGTGGCCGGCCTACAAGACAGCCGAAATGGTCCTTTATCCGTACGGTGAAGAGCCTGAGCCGATTGTCGATTGCATGCCGCTGCGGACCACGGACATCCAGCTCCAGCCAGGCGAGACGATCACCGACGTAGCAATGGGGGACACGGAGCGCTGGATGGCCACCCCCCCCCCGCGGCTTCAGGTAATCCGCGCAATCCCGTACCGCATCTTTCATTGAAGCCGCAGGCTCCTGGAATCGAGACCAACCTGGCGATTTACACGAGCAAACACATCTACCACCTCACCCTGCGTTCGCGCGGAAGCCACGCGATGCAAGAGGTCGAGTTTTATTACCCCGACGTACTGCTGTGCAATGAAAGAGACTGATTCGGCAGCGGCGAAGTCGAAGCCGGAAGCCGCCGATCCGCCGGGCGATTCAGACAACATCGTGAATCGTCAGTCGCGTAGTTGACACGGAGGCCGACGAAACATTGAACTATAGTGTTGAAAGAACCCGCGAGCACCCGCTTGGGCGGGCGCTTCTCGTGGATCAACGAGATCGCTGGTCCTCATCCGGCGGTTCGCGGGTGAAGCGGTGCATATGCGGTCACGCTCGAAGAGCAGAGATGCGAACTCATGAGAGGGATGGGCCGAATTTTCAAGCGTGGTCCCGTCTACTGGATTGCGTACAGTTATCGCGGCAAGGAGCACCGCGAAAGCGCCCGCTCGGAGAGCGAGAACCAAGCGCGTAAGCTGCTCAAGCAACGAATCGGCGAAACCAGCGCCGGCACATTCATAGGCCCGACCGAAGAGCACGTGGCGTTCGAAGGTATCGCCGACCTGCTGCTGACCGACTACCAGATTAACGGCAAGCGATCGATCGCGACGCTACGCGGGCTGATTCGGCACTTGAGCGGCTCTTTCGCGATGTCCAGGGCGGTCGATATCACCGCGGACCGGATCGCGGCCTATATCGCCATTCGCCAGCACGAGGGCGCCGCGAACGCCTCGATCAATCGAGAACTCGCGGCGCTAAAGCGGATGTTCAGCTTGGCGGTCAGGATGCGGAAACTGAGTCACGCGCCCTATGTTGCGATGCTGTCGGAAAACAACGCTCGGCAGGGATTCGTCGATCATCCGGGCTTCCTCGCGGTGAGGGACGCTTTGCCATCGCATCTAAAGGACCCAATCACATTTCTTTATTTTTCTGGATGGCGAGCCGGCGAGATGAAAGCGCTCGAATGGCGTGACGTTGACCTCGACGGAAGGGTCGTTCGGCTCCGGCCCGAGGTCAGCAAGAACAAAGACGGGCGGGTATTACCACTCGCCGGCGAGCTACTTGCGGTTGTAGAGCGGGCGCGGGCGAAGCGGCGCCCCGATTGTCCGTTTGTGTTCCATGACGACGGTCAGCCAATTGGTAACTTTCGCAAGGCTTGGAGCACCGCGTGTAAAGCGGCGGGCCAAAACGAGATTCTAGTTCACGACCTTAGACGCACCGCCGTGCGTAACATGGTCCGAGCCGGAGTCCCCGATCGCGTCGCGATGGCTCTTTCCGGTCACAAAACGCGCAGCATTTTCGATCGCTACAATATCGTCAGCGAGTCAGACCTCGTGGCAGCAAGTGAACGGCTGCAAGCTCATCTGAGCACTCAAATCGCCGAACCGAGGGTAAGACCGATCAAAACCGGAAGAGCAAGTGCGCCCCGTCCATCGCCACGAACGATTTAGCTAGGTCCGAGATATTTAGTTGATCGCGATGACCAGTGCGACCATCGGAATCAGGTTCGTGAATCGCGGGAAGATAACTCCCGACCCGACGACGGCGCTTGTGTGGCAGCCATTTCGCCTCGAAATATACGATCCTTCCGGACGATTAGCTTTCCAAGCAGCAGGTTCTCGCGATGAATGTTGACGCTTGAGAAGCTCAACGGCGAATCCGGCAAAGGCGCTGTAAGCGCCACAATCGTCCGCTGGGCAATTCGGCGAACCGAGCAAGTGATCCGTTCGAGGTTTTTGCCGGAAAGAGGCGGTGAGGCAGGCTGATGCGAACTGCTCTCTGGGTCCAATTCCCTGATCTCAGGGAAAATACAGGGAATATTCGCGATTTCGGCCGCCTTGGGGTCGAATTCGGACCAAATGAGCCCTCTCTTTTCTCGGGTTTTTGTCGAAATTCCCTACTGGATCGAACAGGGATTATTTTGGGGGAACAGGGAATTTTTTTCGACGTAACTGGGAATTACCAAGGCGGAGCACGGAAACTCATCTGGCGGCCGCTTGCGGCGCGAAATTCCTGTGTTTTCGGCGTGGATGAAATTTCAAGGCGGCACAGCAGCATCTTTATCGCCGTGCAGCCGCCTCGCTACCAGAATCGCTTCGCTAGCAGGCTCGTCTTCTTGCGACTCGGAAGCATCAGTTGTTTGAGGGCGCCTGGATCTTTTGCAACACCTGATCGAGATTGAAGCTGCCGGGCTTGGAGCGCGGCGGAAATTCCTTGAAGCTTTCAAGGAACTGGCCGACGACAACCTGCGCGGGCACAAATGCCCAAGCATTATCGACGCGCCAACGAGGATAGTCTTCGGATTCTTCGGCTCGCTCGAAAGGATCCATTCGCAGATTTAACAACATCGGCAGGCGGAGCGCTACATATGGTTCTTGCCAGACTTCCAACCCATGCGCGCGTTGTATCGAAAACAGCATCTTCCAGTTGCCATATCGCAATGCGGACAGTGATCCGTCGTCGGTGAAGTAGAAGAACTCCTTGCGTCCGCTGGGCCCTTTTCCCTCCAACATCGGCAACTGATTATATCCATCGAGGTGTACCTTGTAGGTTTTTCCTCCGACCGAATAGCCGGTCAGCAATTTCTCCTTAACGTCGGGTTGACCGGCGGCAGCCATCAGCGTTGGAACCCAGTCCAGCAGCGAAATGATGTCGTTTGAGGTGGTGCCTGGCTTGATGTGTCCGGGCCACTTCACCATCATCGGGACCCGAAAGCCGCCTTCCCAAGTGGTGTTCTTCTCTCCGTGGAAAGGTGTCATCCCGCCGTCAGGCCAGAACAGGAGCTCGGCCCCATTATCAGTGGTGTAGATGACGATGGTATTGTCCGATATTCCGAGCTTGCGGAGTTCGGCGAGCAACTGGCCTACTTGGCCATCGTGCTCGACCATTCCGTCGGCGTACACGCCGAGACCAGTTTTGCCTTTCGATTCAGGCTTGAGATGGGTCCAGATGTGCATGCGGGTAGTGTTGATCCAGACGAAAAACGGGTTGCCGGCTTTGTTGGCGCGATCCATGAAGTCGATGCCGCCCTTGAGAAACTCGTCGTCGGCGGTCTCCATTCTTTTGCGGGTGAGCGGGCCGGTATCCCGGCATTTTTGCTTCCCGATCACGCCGAAGCGCGGATCGACCGTGGAATCAAACGAGTTCGTGGCGTAGCAATGCAGCACTCCGCGCGGCCCGAACCGTTGCATGAACGCCGGGTCCTTCGGGTATAGCTCCTGCTCCGGTTCCTCTTCGGCATTCAGGTGATACAGGTTGCCGAAGAACTCGTCGAAGCCGTGTACGGTTGGAAGAAACTCATTGCGATCGCCGAGGTGGTTTTTTCCAAACTGACCAGTGGTGTACCCGAGCGGCTTGAGCAATTCAGCAAGCGTCGGGTCCTTGTCGCTCAAACCCTCTTTCGCTCCCGGCAGCCCGACCTTGAGTAGCCCTGTCCGAAATGGACTCTGACCCGTGATAAATGCCGAACGTCCGGCTGTGCAACTATTTTCCGCGTATGCATCGGTAAATTTCATGCCATCGTTGGCTATACCGTCGATGTTGGGTGTCTTATATCCCATCATCCCCTGGTTATAGGTACTGATGTTCCAATAGCCAATATCGTCACCCATGATGACGAGTATGTTAGGCCTCGCAACGTTCGATTGCGCCAGCGCTGTGCCATGGTTCAGCAGAAGTACCGCCATGAGAATCGGTAAAGCCGCTCTCGTTATTCGAAACATATGTTCTCCTCTGCGTGGCTTATCGCCCGAGCGCCGGCTATTATGGCCACTGAATCGAATTCGCCATCGCGATCGCCCTTCAGACTAGAATTTCCAGATGAGATTGAGGGCGACGAAATTGAGATAGTTCGATGAATAATGCCCTTGCAGTGTTCCGGCCAGCGGTCCGCGGCTGGCACTGAAAGGACCCGGACCTGCATCCATAAGTTCCCAAGCAGCACCGGCGGTTACGTCATCGTTGATTTCATACTGAATGCCTGTGCCGTATCGCAACTGGCGGTCCAGAGGTAAGACGGGAACGCGGTTGGATTTGGAGACGGGCGAACTGTCATACGCAAAGCCTGCCGACCAGAGCCATTTTTCAGCGATCCGAAACTGTTGTCCTATCGCGATCTGGCAGGTGTCCGAGAAATGGAGGTTAGCAGTGACGGTTCTTTGCTTAGCGGTGGAGATTCCGACTGGAAACTCGCCGAACGCAGACCAATTCTGCCATCCTACATTACCCATCAAACTGAACTTGGGTGTGACTTCATAGACGGCGCTCATCATGGCCTGCTGCGGCACCTCCATCGGGATATTGATCTTTGCTCCGCCGATTTTCTTGCGAAGAAACGAAAGCGCCGGACCAAGATTTGTGAGATGAGGGCGAAAGCCGAACTTGTAATAGACCGGTGATTGGTAAGTAAGCCCGATTCGAAGTTTGGCGATCGGCCTGAGCAATACGCCGACGTTACCGCCGAATGCTTCGTCCCACGATTCGAATGCAAGGCCGCCATCCTGGGCGCGCGGAAGAATGTTATTAATCTTCGACTGGAACTTGAGCCGCGCTATGGAGAAGCTGGCACCTGCTCCCACCGAGAGCCAGTCATTCACCTTGTAGGCGATTGACGGGTTGACAGTGCCAGAGATGATTGACTCGTAGGTCACGTAATAGCGTCCAACCCACGTCTTGCCATAGTTGCCGCTAAGACCAAAATTTGAGTCGACCGCGACGCCGAGCCGAAACCGCTCGGAGAGTTTGTAGACATAGAAAAAGGCCCCCAGGGGCGTAAACACGCCCGAATTCCCTCCGCCGCCACCCGAGGTTGTCGTTTGTGGGGCAACGTCGAAATTAGTCGAGGGCAGTAGCGCGCCGGACGCACCCAGCAGTTGTGAACGGTCGAGCAGAGTCATCCCGGCGGGATTGGCAGCCGCAGTCGATGCGTCTGCTGCCATAGCGGCCCGCCCCGCGCTTGCGGTACCGAGATCGGGTGCGCCAGTTTCATACAGCTCCATACCTGCGCCCAGCGCGGACGTAACCAACGCAAACAAAAAGGCGATTACGAAAAAGATCGTCCTATGGATCGTGAGCGGTGCCACTTCCGTGGGTGGAAGCTGCTTCGTTTTCCCGACACGCTGTATTGTTAGATATTTCATTTAAAAATCGCCTCACCCTGGCATGATCCATCGAGCGATCGCCTGAATGTACAAATCGTTTCCATCTAGAGCTCAAAATCAGGGAAGAGCAGCGTCAAACCGAACCTAACTGTGTACATCGGAGTGATGTTTGTGTTCTGCCTATAGCTCGTCCATTCGCCGGACACCCATGGGTTGAACTCCAGCCCCGTAAACTTCCAGACGCGTCCTATGCCAAGGCTTATCGGGATGGTGGTCGAACCGCCGTGACGCCAATTGACTGTCCACGTCGAGTCGGAAGACTTTACATACCAGCCGCGTCCCAAGGTGTATGAAATCCTCGGCTGGAACTGCATCTGACTTTGCGGCGTCGCTGAGGAATTTGTGTATCCGATTGAGATGGGGTTCTGAAAAATAAAGCCCACCAGGAGGCGCGGAATGCCGCGATATGCAACCGCGGCCGCGGGTCCGGCCTCCCACGCATGACTACCAGCGGCTGAAACTCGCCCGGTCGGAAATACCAAGGTCGGCCCAACGCCCCAGCCAAATCCGGTTTTCTTCGGATCGGGCCAATTAGAGACGAATAAATCGAGAAGCTCCATGTCCTGGTACTCGGAAATCGTGGAACTGCTTGAGGAGGTCGCGATCTGCGCGACTTTGAAAGTCGGGCGAATAATTTGCTGAAACGGAAACGCTGAAAATGCTTGTATCGGCACAATCGGGCGAAGCTGAATGGTATTAGTCTGTGCGGAGGTCTGGAAATTCCTTGGAGTATACAGATCCTGAAACTGGAGCTGGGTTAGAATCGCGGTCGGGTCTTCTACTTCCGTAGCAAGATGATCTTCTTCAGACTGGGCGCAGGCTAACTCGCATGTGATATTATGGTTTTGAACGCTACCGGTGATCCCAACTATTAGGACGAACGTGAATAGCAGAATCTTCCAGACGGCCATGGAATACCCTAGTGGTCGAGTCATCCAGCAGTTTCAGTTCGCCATCAGCACCTTGCCGGTAGTGGTATCGATATTGAACAGCCAGAAAGCGGTCACGTCCTCCTGCAAGATCATCGCGACCATGCCGACGCCGGGTGCGAAAAAGTTATAGCCTATGTTCTGCGTATGAGCCGGACCTACCTTGCCCTCGCACTTGACGCGGAACAGTATTGCCGGGAATGTCCCCGCCGGTACGGTCACCTGGTAGGTGCCAACATAGGTGTAGGTGCCGGTGAGAGTTCCTGAGTATCTCTGGTCGCTCGGATCATCCAGGTAATTTACCGAAACATGTTGAGTATAATTTCGGGTTTCTCCGGGTTGGATTCCTTTGGGTACGAATGGGTTGGCAGGAGTAGTCACCACCACTACACCCTCACCGGAATCGGTTAGAGCGGCCATAATGATGTCGCCCTCCGTGTTTTCGCGGATAAAGCCTGCTAGCGTGGGCGACATCGCAAATCGCCATGCCGATCTTCCGCCCGGACGCCGAGTCTTCGTCACTCCAAGTGCCTGAACGTTGCCGGCATTCGGACCGGCGACGACCTGGTAGTTTTGCACCTTTGCCTGAAGCGGGAAGTATATTGAAGGGTCAGCAATTGGCCGGCTCGGCAACGCAGCGCCTACCACGTTGGGACCAAGTTGTGCGGTAATATTTTGCTGGTCCTGCGGCGGCAGTGGCAGCACGAGCTCTTGAGCCCGTGCAAATCCCGACGCAAACAACAATAAGCCGAGCGTTACGGTTACAAATGATCGCATCAGCGTTCCTTTCGCCGAGGTTTCCTGGCGTTCGGCCGGCACACTTTCTCTAAGGCGCCGCACCAGTGGCCTCGAGCAGATGGAGGTCCATCGGCTCAAAGCCACAGACATCGTGCTTGTGCTAGTTAGTTGCCAATTGTTTGACTCTGAACAAAGACGCTGCCCTTCGGTCCTATTCGGACGCATTCGCCCTGGCCAGTATATTCGGGGCTGCACACCGGTTTGTCAGCCGCCGGACACTTATACAGCCCCGCGCCGAGCTGCTGGCATTTGCCCAGATCGAAATGCAACTCGGTCTGCGCCAACGCGGCTTGCTGAGCCGCCGGAGGGGGCTCGGATGAAGCGCATCCGCTCAATACCAGAAGCCCCAGCACCGCGAAGGCTATAGCCATTCGCTTCGCCGTCGGTTCCACCCTAGTTCCAGGATTTGCGTTTGTCATGGAGATTCCTTCCTTGCGTTTTGATTCGTTTTTGAGTTTGAGCGTAACACTGTAGGTGCAAGGGCGTCTGGTTTTTCGCGTTTTTAAAAGATCTTCCTTTTCGTGGGCGGCAGCCCTGAACACTGGCGGGCGGCCTCAATAGGCCGCTCGTCATATTGCGTATTCACCTATTGACCTTCATGCTGCTTCATCATTTCCTCGACCTGAGCCTTTACAGCTTGCAGGTTGAAAGTGGCCGGCGCCTGCATCGGAGGATAGTCGATAGCCGACATCGCGAGTTTCTGGACGTACTTTTGTACCATCACAAAGCGCCAGAACTCGCGCGCCATGAAGTCATTCATGTAACCTCCGCCCATATTGTTCAGGCTCTCGCCCCGGAGATCCGGCGTGCGCTCGAACGGATCTTGTCGGAGGTTCACGATCGTGGGCATGTCGGTGGTGACCTTCTCCCCAGGCCATCCATATGGCTGCTGAATAAATTGGTACTTGAAGTCATCGATGCGCACGGCTCCGAGGTGAGGTCCGCCGAAGTAGAAAATCTCGTGGCGCTTGGATTCCCCTTTGCCGTTGATCATGTCGATCTGATTATAGCCATCGAGATGATTCTTGTACTCGCGATCGCCGATCGTCACTCCTTTCAGAAGTTGATCGGTGATATGGACATTGCCGGCTGCCGCCGAGAGCGTGGGTAGCCAGTCGAGTCCGGAGAAAATGCCGTTCTCGACTCGGCCAGGCTGAATGTGGCCCGGCCACCGCACGATGCAAGGGACACGGAAACCCCCTTCAAAGGTGGTGCCCTTGGTGGCTTTGAACGGCGTCATGCCGCCGTCGGGCCAGGTGAACACTTCAGCGCCATTGTCCGTAGTGAAGATGACTATGGTGTTGTCAGCCTCGCCGATGTCGTCGAGGTGCTTGAGGAGCGCGCCGACACTGTCGTCCATCTGCGCCATGCCGGCCTCTTCGACATTGTAGTTGTTCTGTGCATTCATCATCGCCTGGTACTTCGGCGGAAGATAAGTAAAGACGTGCATGCGAGTAGTGTTGTGCCAGATAAAGAATGGCTTCCCGTCACTCTTGGCTTTGTCCATGAAGCGATCGGTGTTCTGGACTAATACGTCGTCGAAGGTCTCCATGTCGTATTTTGCCTGGCGACCTTCCTGCCAGTTCTGGAGGTCTTTCATGTTGGGAAATGGCGCAAGCGGGCCCTCATCCTTGATCTTCTGTTTTCCGACCTTGCCCCATCGCGGCATCACGCTGGTATCGTCGGTGTCGGAGGCCCAGCAGTGCGTTAGATTGCGCGGCCCGGTCTTGTCTATCCAGTCCTGCGGGTAGTCGAACCAGTACGGATCTGACATCGCGTCGAGGTGGTACAAATAGCCGAAGTATTCGTCAAAGCCGTGTACGCACGGGAGGTATTTGTTCAGGTCTCCGAGGTGATTCTTTCCGAACTGGGCCGTTTCGTAGCCCTGTGCCTTTAGGATGGTGGCGAGAGTGACGGCCTGCGCCGGCAGCCCTACGTCGGCACCGGCCTGACCAACGGTCGTCAAACCTGTACGGAGTGGTAACTCACCGGTGATGAAATTGGCCCGTCCCGCGGTGCAGCTTGCCTCGGCATAGTAGTCAGTAAACATCATGCCTTGGGATGCAAGTTTATCGAGGCTCGGCGTCTTGCCTGACATGATTCCGCGGTGGTAAGCGCCGATGTTAAACCAACCGACGTCGTCGCCCATGATGACGATAATGTTCGGCTTCTTGTCCTGAGCCCACGCCAAGTGCGCGATGGGCAGGACCATCACTACGCCGAGCAGCATCGCGATAGCGAAATATCTGGGTTTCGAACCAAGCATTAAAATATTCCTCAGGTTTATCCTTCCATCTTTCTTCAATGCGAAGAGCCCGATGTTTGAACGCCGAACGATACCAGACGCTGATCCGTCAGATCGGCCCAGCATCACGCCGAACATTATAGGTATGAATTTTCTCATCAGCGTCTTCCTGCATCCCATTCCCCTGCGAGTTGTTCTGCCCCAGCCCATTGCAATCGTTTGTGTCAGTCTCCCGCCATGCTCACCATACTGACAGCTGTGATCTTGCCGTGGTGGTCGAGTGCCAACAGCATGCTTGCTGCATCGCCACGTGGGAAAAAGAGTTTCACCGTATAGAATGTCTGAGTACCTGCCGATCGCCTTTGCAGAATTTCGGCGCGCGTCGGTGAAGCGCCATACTGATTGAGATGCTGCGACATCGCCTTCACCGCGTCATCCGTCAATGTGGCGGCATAGGCGGCGGTGTATTGCGTGCGGTCGATTTCGCCTGCCTGCATCTGAAGAAACCATTGGAGCGCGAGAGCCTTCACGCCATCCGCTGGCACGCTTACCGACTGCGCCGGTTCGGCTTGTCCAACGAGGACACTGGCTATCGCCAGCGCAGCGACCAAAATAAATCCGCTGAAGTGCTTCATTGGCTTCGGGCTGCCATTTGTCTTGATACGTTTCATTTTGTGTTCGCTGTCATACTCATTTGGGCCTGACGGGCGCCCCATCATGGGGCGACCCTCAGTTATTCAATTAGTCGCCTCCGCCGATGACATGCGGCGGCTCTTTACCGCTCTTCATAAACGGTACGGGGTTGTTCGGGTGCTGAAGATTCGGAACCAGGTCATTCGAGGCGCCTCCCGGGAACCTCTTGATGTTCGGATATTTAATAATCGACTTGTCGAACTCGATGATCACTGGTTCGAGAAGCGCCAAGCCCCAACCATTGTCCTGGCCCGAATATCTTCCTGGCGAGGACGTTAGAGTACGAGTCGGCGCAGCTCCGTTGAAGGTCATGTCATATTTTTCGTACGGATCCATGGTGAGGTTATATATCGCGCCGATCGAACCCAGGTTCGCCTCGGAGCCGAGCCACGAGTCTTTCGCTGTGTACACATACTTCCACGCTATGTGCACCCAGGGTTCCTGCGGATCCCCGCCGATATCGGCGCGTACGCCCATGAAATTTTCACCATCTACGTAAACCCAGGAAGTTCGTGCGGAGTGCAGTGCTTTCCCGAGGATGTACGCACTGTTGTCGATGCTGTCGAAGTAAATCCCCTTGCCGTCGTTGTTTACCCAATCGTGCGGTGGCGGAGTAATACCGGCCATCGCGGCAAGCGTCGCCCAGCAATCGATGTGCGACATCATTTCGTCGTATCGCACATTCGCAGGGATGTGACTTGGCCACCACATAATACCGGGAACGCGCCAGCCGCCTTCAAATGGAGATCCTTTCTCACCGCGGAAAGGTATGGTTCCGGCGTCTGGATAGGCATCCAGCCACGCGCCGTTGTCGGCCGTCACGATGACGATCGTGTTCGGCGAATCCACACGGATTTCATCCATGATTCGGCCGATGTCGGCATCGAGTTCCATGATGGAATCTGAATAGTCACCAAGGTGGGACTTTCCCCGGAATTCCGGCGCTGCGTTGGTGGGATTGTGCATCTTGATAAAGTTGACGTCCATGAAGAACGGCTTGCCGCCCTTTGCATGCTGCTTGATGTAGCCGACTGCATTGTCGGTTTGCCGGATATCGAACGTCGCCAGGGAGTCATATGTGATCGTGCCGACTTTCTTGGCAGGCTGGCCCGCCACCCCTTCCCATTCCCCCAAATTGACTATGCTGTCGTACATCTTCTGGAAATCGGGGTTGTACGATGGAAACCAGGGATGAAACCATTTGTCGGTATCGTTGTAGGAATAAACGCCGGCATAATAGGCGGCGAAATTCTTCATCTCGTCGAAGCCATGCTCGGTCGGATAGGCCTCCGGCTTGTCGCCCAAATGCCATTTACCCGAAAAATATGTAGTGTAGCCGTTCTTTTTGAAGAACTCCGCGATCGTTGGAGTTTCCCTATGCAAGTGGTTCTCGTCGCCAGGCGCCACAACGATAGAGAGCGCGGAGCGGATTGGAATGCGCCCCGTGATGAACGAGGCGCGCCCCGCCGTACAACTTGCCTGGCCGTACCAGCTCGTGAAATAGGCGCCCTCCTTAGCGATGCGATCGACGTTAGGAGTCGGATGGCCGAGGCCCGCGCCTCCACCCGAATACGCACCAAAATCGTTCCACCCGGTGTCGTCCGTCATAAGCATGACGATGTTGGGTTTCTGGCCGGCGGCACGTGCCGAGTGTGTGACCGATAAGCCTATGCCCGCACCGATCAAGAGCGCGATAGCGAAATATCTTCCTTTCCAACTAAGCATCTGAGTGATCCTCCCCACGTGCTGACGACCGATTTTCTTCATTTTGAGCCGGAGCCCGACGTCTGAACACCGAACGAGACCAGACGCTGATCAGTGAGTTCGGCCCAGTAGTCGATGGCGTGCTCAGCATCGCCCCACTGGAACACGACAACGTTCGTGACGGACGTGCCCCCGACCCGTTTGTCTACCGCCGCAGCCAGCAACTGTCCCGATGTGGAATCGTTCAGCTTAAGCGCTCCCTGCGCTGAACCTACGAATGCGTAAGTGCCCGTGGCCGCCATCTTTATCAAGCTGAGCGCGCGAGCCTGCGGCACTACAACGGAAACGCTCCGCAAAACCGGAACGGCTGAGGTGGCGTCGGTCAAGGCGGCGGAGAGCTTCAACACTCCCGGCCCAGGCTGATCGACAATGACGAAGTTCTTTCCAAGGTCCTTCACGAAGACGTTGTATGCGTAGTCGCACAGAGCCTGCTGGTCTGCTGCGGAAACTTTGGAATCGTCATTCGCCCAGAAGGTGACCGGCGCAATCATGATTTTGTTGTAGCTGCCCCAGTTAGCACTCGGATTGACGTAACGGAGCATCGCCTTCTGGTCTGAGCCCTCGGCGGGCGGCGTCAGCAGTGAGTAGTCATTGCCCAGGAATCCGGTCGGTGGCGGTGGGGCCGGCGTCTCACCGGTCGCGCGCTGAATGACGCTTGGCTCTGGGGCAGCTGTTTGCGAACAGCCGGCCAGTAACAGTCCAGCAACCAAAACAGATAGCAACCTTATAGTGCTCTTCATGTTTTCTCTTTTCTGAATCATTGTCTTCCTCCAACTTTTGTCTCTGGGGTTCCAAGAATTAGGGCATCTGCGACTATTCGCCCTCGCGCAATGACCACCCATTGGCCGCAAGTTGCTGGCGCGCAAGAGGGGTCAGCCTACCGGTGATCCAAAGCACGCGGTGCCGCAGGGTCATCAATTGAGGATCAGTCGCGAAGCCCGCGATACGCTGGGTCCACGATAGGTAGTCTACCGGCGCAGGCAGTATCACGGCGTGATTCTGATCGTGCGCAACCAGAACGCCGGGAGTCTGAATCCGGGTGATAGGACTCTTCTGTTGGCTCCATTGATTGAGCATATGCAGCGAAGTAACCAGAAACCGCGCCTGGTATTCGGTCATCACGTTGGCCAAAGCCACCGCGGCCGCGCGACGTCCCGGAATGTCGCCTAGAGCTTCCAGGTCTTTGACTGCGGAAACCTGCAGGCTCAAGGGAATCGAGGTGTTGCTGGTAAAGGAGACGACCTCTTCCTGCGACAGGCCGATATTCTTCAGCTTTTTTTGAACCAACAGGATGAGATCGGCCTTCGGTGTCTGATAGACGAGATCGTCGGAGAACTCGACGCCCGTAATGATCATTGACCCCGGTACCGCCATCATGGCTGTATCGACTGTCATGCGTGCGGAGAACATCACCCACGCCACCTTGTTCAGTTTCTTCGTGAGTATCGGATCGGAAGAGTAGGGATC
Organism: Binataceae bacterium (SeqCode); assembly: GCA_049281755.1. Classification (GTDB taxonomy): domain Bacteria; phylum Desulfobacterota; class Binatia; order Binatales; family Binataceae; genus JBARDN01. The sequence goes on along the minus strand of JBAPSR010000006.1, from coordinate 13,597 downwards.
GACGTGAAGCTTTCTGGCGAGATCGCGGCGCACCTGATCGTAACCCAATGCCGTCAATGTGGCGTTGGCGGTCTCGCCGGCAGCTTTTCCAGTCCCCGGAGAACTAGTCGCGGCCGTATAAATTTGACCGGCGCCGAGACTGACGCGGCCAAACAGTTCTCCGACTCCGCTGGGCAGCCCGGTCACCGTATCCATCGGGTGAATAACCATATTCGCGGCATCGGTTACCGGACGTTCCGCGCTCGAGGCCAATGCTTTGGCGAATACGCCGGTCTCACTTATGTTCTCCAGCTGTGCGATGGCGGGAATTTCGGAGAGGCGTATCTTCAGTAGATCCAGGCTTTCGACGTAGTAGGTGCCGGCGTCGCCGCGAAATACACTGGCGTCAGCGACGATGGTGTATTGGCCCATCGCACCGTTTGTCGGCACTTGCGGCTGCACGGAAAATCCCGGTCCCGAAAGCGCGCTTGCGGGCAGAAGGTCGGATGCGTTGATGACAGGAGGCGCCTCGTACTGGCCGCCCGGCGCAGCGGTTTCGGGCGGCTGGATGCTCGCCATAGGCGGAGGCGGTGGTTGTTCAGCAGGGGTTTGCGCGACCTGGGTCGGTTCGGGCGCGGTTGTTTGAGAACAACCCGCGAACAAAAATCCCGCGAGCAACGCGGACGCCAGACTCGCAGCATGCTTCATCCGGTTGGAGTTGGGCTTCATTTTCTCCTCAGAGCGCTTCCTCTGAACGGTTTATTCCGTTCGCCACGAGACTCTTACGTTTTGCGAGGAAGCGATATTGTACTTTGGTACAATGGCCCGGATGGCCGCCGCGGATGCAGAATGCTTGCAAATCGTGACGGATTTGAATCCGCACCATTTTCTCGCAGTTGGTATCGTTTGTTGAAAAAGAAATCGACGGCCACGGTCATTGTTGTCGATGACGACACGTCGTGCCTGCGCGCGCTGCGACGGCAATTACAGATTCTGGGATTCAGCGTACGGGACTATCAGAGCGCGAAAGAGTTTCTGGCAAGCGAGGTTCCAACCGGCGACGTATGCCTGCTGTTGGACGTCTACATGCCGGGAATGACTGGGATAGAACTGTGCCAAAGCCTGGCAGCGTCAGGACGCTGCCTGCCGACGATCCTGATAAGCGGCCGCGACGATGAACTCACCCGGAAAATGGTTCGCGACGCGAAGCCGATTGCGAGCTTGCTCAAACCCTTCGATGAGAAAAACTTGCTGCGGGCGCTCCGGAAGGCACTACGACATCAACGGAATTAAGTAAACGCTATAAATCGTGCCATACCATTGAATAGTTCTTCCGCGAATCTACCCAAATCTCCAATTCACTGTCCCCTGACTTTCTGACTTTGATATGACTGCGCCACTATTGTATGGTCGCAACGCGGGTCACGTTCCGTGTCCTCTGTGTTCCGTCGCCCTGATCCCTTTAATTCGAGTTTTCGGTGCGCGGATTTTATTTCATGCAACGCCTCCAACGACGAGCGACCAGCGCCACCAGCGAGCCAAAGTGTGATAGGGGTGTCAGCCGCGTCGGCCGGGCGCGCCACGAGACTAAACGCTTCGAATTGTTGGTGGACGAGTTATCTGCAGCGATGGCGTTGGCACCCGCCGACGCAGTGGACCGCGAAGTTGACTCCTGGTTGGGCAAGATCTGCGAAGCGCTAGATCTCGACCGAAGCGCCATTTATGAGCGCGACGCGCAGGATCAGCCTGTACGCACGACGCATACCTGGCTTCGACCGGGGTTCCCGCCGTTTCCGCCGGACTATGATCCGGAGAAGTTCTTCCCGATGGGCACCAAACTGGTCATGAGAGGTATACCGTCTACGTTCGCGAGCCCGAGCGATATTCCGCGCGAAGACGAGGAGACCAGGCGTTTCGTAGAGCGATACGGACCCAAGGCGTCCGCGGCGCTCCCGATGTGGTCCGGAGGCAAGATCATTGGAGCAGCAACTTTTGGCAAGTTTCGCTCGCCGCGAAAATGGACACCTGAACTTATCGCTCAATTGACTTTTGCGCTGCGAATCTTAGGCGGCGCGATCGAGCGCAAGCAATCTGAGATGGAGCTCCGGGCGGTTCGCGCTGAACTCAGGGTCGCTTCGCGCCGCAACCTGATGAGTGAACTCGTCGCCTCTCTCTCGCACGAAATCAACCAGCCGCTTGGCGCGATTCTGAGCAACCTCGGTGGCCTCGCGCGTCTGCTTGCTCAAGGAAATCCGCAACCACAATTGGCCCTGGAATCTATCAACAACGCGATTGAAGACACGCAGCGGACCGCTGAGATCGTTCGGCGGATTCGCTTCATGTTCAAGAAACACGTGGAGCACAAAACCGCAATTGGCATCGGCGCTTTGATCGACGACGTGATGAAGCTGATTGCGGGAGAGACCGCTGTCCGGAAGATCTCGGTGGAAATCGAGGTCTCACCGCCCGAACAACGAGTCATGGGCGATAGTATCCAGCTTCACCAGTGCATACTGAATCTCCTGATGAACGCCTTTGACGCGATCGGAGACGCCAATTCAGAACGACGCGGCGTAACGATCAAAGTGGCGCCGGTGAAGACCGGATGGGTCGGCGTCAGCGTAAGCGATAGCGGCAACGGGATTGATCCGGCCGTCGCGAAGCGGCTGTTCGAGCCTTTTGTCACGACCAAGAGCGAAGGGTTGGGCCTTGGGTTACTCGTTACAAGATCAATAGTAGAGAATCACGGCGGAAAAATCTGGTCGACCTCCAATCCTGATCGCGGCACTACATTCACGTTCACACTTCCGGACGCCAAAACAAAACGCGCGCACGCATCGAGGCGCGTGTAGGTTTTCAATCAACCCGCAAGTGCGCATCTACGGAGAGCGGACGGTGGCGCGCCAGGTTTCTGATTTTATTCAGCGGGTTTCGGAAGAAGAGTGAATCTCAAGGATCCCAGCCATGCGTACCAGGTCCGCCAGAGAGCCCGCGCCCATCTTGAACATTACGCTTGCACGGTGCGCCTTCACGGTTCGCTCGGTCGTTCCCAGTTCTGCGGCGACTTGCTTGTTGAGCAACCCTGTTGTTATCAAGCCGAAGACCTCGCGTTCGCGGGAGGTCAGAGAGTGACGGTGCTCGTCGAGTTCGATCCGCTTGCACTGTTCAGCACGCCGTTTACGGCAGAGATCGACACCTCGAGCTATCGAGTTCAATAAAGCTTGGTCTTCAACCGGCTTTTCGAGGAAATCCACAGCGCCATTTCTCATCGCGTGCATTCCAAGCGACAGATCTCCATGGCCGGTGATGAAAATGATCGATGCGTAGGGAAAGATGCGGCTGAATTCTTGCTGAAGCTGAAGGCCGTTCATCTTCGGCAGGAAGATGTCCGCTACGATACAGTCAAATTTGTACGCATCCGCAGCTTCGAGAAATTCTTCCGCGGCAGCGTAAGGAACAACTTCCAGACCCGCGGTGCTGAGCTGAAAGACAAGTGCCTGTCGCACCCGCCCGTCATCTTCAACTATCGCAACCCTGATACGATCGGTCGTACCGACAGCTCTGTCCTGAACGTTTTTGGCGCCGCCACTTTGTGGTCCGACTCGAGTGACCGTTACCATCTTTTCTCCCAAGACCCGGTTTCTTACGAAACGCGGGGAAATAGTAGGAACTCTGACGGAGTTAAGGCAAATCGACTTTAGCCCTCATATGGACGAATTTGGTTCTTCGCGGAACAAAATAGTCCCCGCATCACCAGCCAAAGGTTGACGTTGAGCAAGAAGAAGACCCGCAACAAGCAGCCAAACACCGCTGCAATCAACGGCGGCGCGCAAGCGCAACAGTCGACGGCGTCAACGAAACCGGATCGCGCGTTCCGGTACCACGCGTGGCTCTTAGCGCCAATTATCGCGTGCGTCGTCGCTGTCGCCATCCTGACGCGCGGGAGGCGTGAGCATGGGTCTCCAGCATTTTCGTCGACGACGCCGCCTGTGCTCGAAGCGAAATTCGTTGGAGCCGCGCAATGTGCCACTTGTCACGAGCAGGAAAATTCCCTGTGGCGGGGATCGCATCATCAACTGGCTATGCTACCAGCCACAAACTTTACGGTCTTGGGTAATTTCAATCGCGCGAGGTTCAACAACAATGGCGTCACGTCAACCTTCTATCGCAAAGGCGAGAAGTTCATGGTCGATACGGATGGTCCGGACGGGGCGCTTCATGACTATGAAATCAAGTACACGTTCGGCGTCTATCCGCTGCAGCAATTTCTGATACCCATGCCCGGAGGACGGCTGCAAGCATTGGGGATTGCCTGGGACACCCGCCCGAAAGACCGAGGCGGTCAACGCTGGCTCTTTCTGTACCCGGGCCAAAAGATCACTTATCAGGACACGAGGCATTGGACCGGCATCGATCAGAACTGGAATTACATGTGTGCAGATTGTCATTCGACCAATCTGCGCAAGGACTACGATGCTGGCACGCGCACTTTTTCCACTTCCTACTCGGAGATCGATGTCGCATGTGAGGCTTGCCACGGTCCCGGCTCCAATCACGTGGCGTGGGCCAAGAAGCGGGGCGATTGGAAGACCTTTGCCAACGAGGGCTTGACGATCGCGCTTGACGAACGCTCCGGCGTCGGATGGCCGATCGATCCCATGACCGGCAACGCGCGCCGAAGCTCGCCGCGTCAATCGGAGCGGGAAATTCAAACCTGTGCGCGGTGCCACGCGCGACGTGGCCAGATTCACGAAGACTACGTGCACGGTCAGCCGGTTGGCGACGATTACAGGGTGGCGCTGCTCGACGAGGACCACTATTTCCCCGATGGGCAAATCAAGGAGGAGGACTACGAATATGGGTCTTTCATCCAGAGCCGGATGTTCGCTGCCGGCGTCACGTGTAGCGATTGCCACGAGCCGCATAGCCTCAAGCTTCGGGCCGAGGGCAACGTTGTTTGTCAGCAATGCCATTCCGCGCAGAAGTACGATTCGCCGAAACATCATTTCCACCAAGCTGGATCGCCTGGCGCGCAGTGCGTCGAATGTCACATGCCAACACGTACATACATGGTCGTCGATCCGCGTCGAGATCACAGCATCCGCATTCCGCGCCCTGACCTGTCCGTGAAGCTCGGAACTCCAAATGCGTGCACCAATTGCCACACCGACCGTTCCGCTAAGTGGGCACTGGAATCAGTGAACAAATGGTACGGGCACGCACCCAAGGGCTTTCAACGGTTTGCCGAGATACTGAATGCCGGGTCAGTTGGCGCGCCCGGCGCACAGCAATCACTCGAAGGATTGGTCGCGGACCGCGAACAACCGGCAATCGCCCGTGCCACCGCGCTTTCGATGCTCTCGCAATTCGCTCCACCCCTGACCGACACGGCGGTTCGTGCGGGAGTAACCGAAGATTCGGCGCTCGTGAGACGCGCCGCCGCCCACGCTCTGTCGAATACAGATCCAAATGGCAGCGCGAATACTTTGGCGCCCCTTTTGAGCGATCCCGTTCGAGCGGTTAGGATCGAAACGGCTGAAGTGCTCGCGGGCTTGCCCGCGGATGTTTCGGCTGCTTTTAGTCGCGCGACCGATGAGTACGTCGCCGCTCAAGAATTGAACGCGGACCGGCCTGAGGCGCATCTGAATCTAGGATTGTTGTATGCGCGGCAGAATCACCTCTATAAAGCGGAGGCGGAGCTCAGAACCGCAATATCGCTCGACCCGAGTTTCGCGCCTGCAGCGGTCAATCTCGCCGACCTTTATCGCGAACAGAACCAGGATGAAGAAGGCGAACGCGTTCTGAACGACGCTATCAGCCGTTCGCCGAATGATGCTTCGCTCGAACACGCGCTCGGTCTGTTGATGGTGCGTCAGAAGCGTAATGCGCAAGGGCTGGACTTGCTGGCGGCAGCCGCACGCAACGATCCCGGCAATCCCCGTTATGCTTACGTATATGCGGTTGCCTTAAACGACGCTGGCCAGACACATGCCGCAATTGCGGCGCTTGAGAGCTCTATCAAGGAGCACCCTTACGACCGCGATTCACTGGCCGCGCTCGCTGACTTTTTGCAGCATGCAGGCGATCCAGCTAAAGCGCTGACTTATACGCGACGCCTCAATGAGCTCGAGCAGGAAAATCCAGAAGTCCGCAACATGCCGAAAGAGCTAAGCCAGCATCAGCAGCACTGATAGTCGCGATCTAATCTTGCTTTTCGCCAATTTTCGAGAGAGACATTGTACTTTGGTACAATAGTCGCCTTCCGACGCAGTGATGCAGAATGTGCCGTCAATCAATGATGTGAGTGCTCCGCGGATTTCGATCGGCGAGGCGGCTATCCCTTAGTGAATAGCGAACAGTTCAACCAGCCGGTCGCCGACGCTTCGCTTATCGCCTGTGCGCATTGCGATCTGCTACAGCATCTCCCCGACCTTGTGCCCGGCGCATCCGCGCGATGCCCGCGCTGCAACAAAGAGCTGTGGCGCCGTCGTCAGGATTCGCTCAACCGGACGCTCGCGCTGACGCTCGCCGCGGCGGTGCTCTACATTGTCGCGAACTCGGTTCCCATGCTCGGTCTCACCATCGTGGGGCGCGGCGCGTCGACTACGGTAATCGGGGGCGCCCAACACCTGTGGGATAATGGGCAGCGAATCGTCGGTGTGCTGGTTCTATTTACCGCCGTGATCGCGCCTGCGCTGCAAATCGGCTTGATGCTGGCGATCGTGCTCGGCGGTTTGCGTGATCGCCCGCCAAAATGGGTGGGTAGGTTGCTGCGGCATCATCCGACCACACGCATCTGGAGCATGATCGAAGTCATGATGGTGGGCGTGTTGGTCGCGTTGGTGAAGATTGCGGACTACGCGACAGTGATCCCTGGCATCGCACTTTTCGTGCTATGGGTACTGGTTTTTGTGCTGGCCGGCATGCAGGCGAGCTTCGACCCCAGAGATATTTGGGAAAGGATCCAATGGGCTGACGACGATGCGCGAAGCGTGCCCATCGGCGATGGAACGATAGAGGAGTTTTCGTGAGTCCGACTGCGATCACCGGGATGCAGCGTGGCCTGCAAAGCTGCGAAGGCTGCGGTCTGCTCTCGCGTCCGGCAGCGGGCAATGACGAAGGACGCTGCCCACGTTGCGACCAGTCGCTCGAGTTTCGCAAGCGCGCCAGCTTCCAGCGGACCTGGGCATACGTGATCGGAGCGGCGATTTGTTACGTCCCGGCCAACGTGCTTCCCGTCTTGACGACGACGACGGCTGCCGGTGCGGAATCCGACACCATCATGCAAGGCGTCGTATTGCTGTGGTCGCCTACGGGATGGCCGCTGTCAATCATAGTGCTAATTGCGAGCATCATAATCCCGAGCGCGAAGATCCTGGCGCTCGCCTACCTGCTTATCACCGCACAGAGGGGCTCGGCAGCAAACAACGAGCAGCGGATCCGGCTATACCGGATGGTCGCGTTCGTCGGGCGCTGGTCGATGGTCGATGTGTTCGTCGACACCTTCACGGCGGCGCTAATCCAGCTCCAGCCGTTGATGTCCGTTGAGCCGGGACCCGGTTTGGTCTTCTTTGCCGCGGTGGTGGTGCTGACGATGCTCGCGGTGGAGTCGTTCGACCCGAGATTGATTTGGGATTCCATAAGTTCGCAAGAGACAGGTTCGGAAGAGGTTTCTTATGCCTGACCGCGATCCGCCACGCTCTTCGGTCCCAGAGTCGAGAGCTATCCCCAAAAAACACACACGGCTCTCGCTGGTTTGGATTATTCCAATTGTGGCGGCGATTATCGGCGCGTGGGTGGCAGTGACGAGAGTATTGAGCGAGGGTCCCAACATAACGATCGTGATGAAATCGGCGGAGGGATTGGAGGCCGGCAAGACCAAGATTCACTATAACGGCGTCGATATTGGCACCGTCACAAAGATAGAGCTGTCGGAAGATCACCAGCACGTCATCATGACTGCGCAGATGGCGCCGAAGACGGACGCATTTCTCGTTGAAGATACCAAGTTCTGGGTAGTGAGGCCGCGGATATCGGGCGCCAATGTCACAGGGCTTGGAACTCTTATTTCCGGAGCTTACATCGGCGTGGAAATAGGCTCTTCGAAGGACACCAGACGTGACTTTACTGCACTCGAAATACCGCCGGTAATAACCGGCGGAGTTGCCGGGCGCTTTTTCATCCTGAAGACCGCGGATCTCGGTTCGTTGGACACGGGTACCCCGATTTTCTTCCGCCGGCTGCAGGTCGGACAGGTCGCGTCTTACGAGCTCGACAAGGACGGCAAGAATCTGACGGTCAAGGTATTCGTGCAGTCGCCGTATGATCAATATGTCAATCCGGAGACCCGCTTTTGGCACGCGAGCGGAATCGACTTGTCCCTGTCAGCGACCGGGCTCACTGTACAGACTCAGTCGGTGCTGTCGATCCTGATAGGCGGTATCGCGTTCGAGACGGCCGCAAGCGATCCGATCGCACCGCCAGCTGAGGAGAACGCCGTATTCACGCTCTATGCCAATCGGTCCCAGGCCTTTAACCCTCCTCCGCGCAATCCGCAGACCTATGAGCTCATATTCAAAGATTCGGTGCGGGGGCTGGCGCCCGGCGCACCGGTCGAGTTCCGCGGCATCCCGATAGGCCAGGTCACCGATGTACGCGCGCAGATTGACGTGAAGACTTTCGAGTTCCTGGTGCCGGTAACTATCCAACTCGATCCAACGAGACTCGGAGTCAAGGTCGTTGGCGCGCCCTCCCCCAATTTTCTCGAGATCATGCGCAGAAAGTTGATCGACAGCATGGTGGCCCACGGGGTCCGCGCGCAGTTGCGGACCGGGAACCTCCTGACTGGCGCCGCGTACGTGTCGCTCGACTTCTTTCCCGGCGCGCCCCAGGCGACCGTGGACTGGTCCCAGAAACCAGTGCGGCTGCCGACCACGCCGGGCCAGCTCGAAGCGACCGAGGCCACAGTGGAGAACATCATCAAGAAAGTCGACAAAATGCCCCTTCAGGAGATCGGCGACAACCTGAACAAGGCTATCGCCAATCTGGATCTGACGCTGGTAAGCGCGCGCGGCGCGATCGACAGCACCAACAATCTCGTCGGTAACGCCAACCATCTGGTCTCGCCGGATTCAACGCAGGCACAGAAGCTGGACAACACCCTTGAGGAGGTGAGCCGCGCCGCACGCGCGGTGCGGGTGCTGGCCGATTACCTGTCGCGCCATCCCGAGGCGCTTATCCGGGGTAAGCAAGGGGGGCCGAAGTAATGGTAACCCGTATCGCGTATTTTCTATCGATTTCGTTGCTCGTAGGAGCGCTGACAGGATGCGGCACCTCCGCACCGGCGCGGTTCTACTCGCTCGATTCCACTGCTATTGCCGACGGCACCCCAGCTACCTCCGTTACCGTCATGGTCGGACCGGTTTCCATCCCTGCGGCGGTCGACCAGCCTGAGTTTGTGGTCAACACCGCCCCCAACCGGGTCGAGGTCGACGAGTTCAATCGCTGGGTTTCGCCGCTGAACGACGCGATTGCACGCGCCGTCGCCGGCGACCTTGTGGTGCTGCTCGGCACACCGAACGTGGCGACGGCACAATTGGCTAACTTCAATCCCGAGTATCAGGTGACGATCGATGTCCTGCAATTCGAGTCTGTTCCCGGCCATGCAGCCACGGTCGCCGCAGTGTGGACCGTGCGCAAATCAGACGGCGGAGAAATCCGCTCGGGCCGGACATCTGCGCGTGAGTCCGTGCAGGGACCAGGCTTCGACGCGCTTGCTGCCGCGCACAGCAGAGCGATCGCGAAGGTGAGCGCCGATATTGCTACCGCAATTCGCGCGGAAGCCGAACAGAAGTCCTAGAAACAGGGCGAACAGAGATGCCAAAAGTCGAAAGCGTGATCGGACAGCTGCGAGAAGCCATTCACCTTCGCCTCTTGCCGCGCAGGCATACCGCGCTGCTCGTCGCTATCGTTGCCGCATTTTCGGTGCGTCCACTGATCGGCGACTCCGGATTGGGTCCTCCGGCTTTCAGTCTTGCAATGTTGGCGCTGCTATTGCTGGCACTCTACAACATCAATGTCGACGAGCTGGTGGGCGACCGGGAAAAGCTTCTGGCCCAGCGACGGAAGCGAAGCATCATAGCCTGGACGTTGGGAGTTCCCGCGATCGCGGAACGATTCGTGATCCCGTTCGAGCCAACCCCATCGCTCTACCTGGCCGGTTCGATTTTGTGGCTACTGCTCTTTGCCTTCATTACGTGGAATGAATTGCGCGCCGTGCTCAGACAGAAAGAGATCACAGCGGAAGTCATCAGCATGTCGATCTCGGTTTATCTGCTGTTCGGACTGACTTTCGGGCTTCTCTATATCGTTCTTCACGACATCCAACCCAATGCCTTCAGCTTCGGCAGCTCGGGGCCGGCTTCCGAACAGCAAGTCATCCCGGTCCTGATCTACTTCAGCCTTACCACGCTTTCGACCATCGGGTTTGGCGACATCACTCCGCTAACTTTACAAGCTCGCTACGCAGCGGTGACAGAAGGCATCACGGGACAGTTCTATTTGGCGATACTGGTCGCGAGGCTGGTAGGAATGCAAATGAGCCAATCCGTGAGCCAGCCAGTTCCATCCAGGACCGTCGATTCCCATCGCGCAGAATGATCCGGCCATCGGCCTGATCGAGACTCGGACGTCTGGACGTCTTAAGAGTCTTCGCGTTGTACCAAAGTACAATATCGTTGCCTGTTCGCGCGCAGTATTAACACCGCAAAGTGGTGATGGCAGAAGGCGACATCCGCATCAGGCGTCTGGAGGTTTCTGGCGCCAACTCAGATGGAGAAGATCTATGCAAGCCATAAGAGTTACAGTTTGTAGCCTCCTTGCAGCAGTCGTCTGCGTGTTTGCATTAGGCGTCACGACCGCATCCGCACAGCAAATCAATGGTGTTCCCGGTTCTCCTGATGCCACCATGAGCATCAACGGTAAACAACTTCCGCCACCGCCGATGAAGTTCGGCGGTGTGATCAAGGAAAGCGCCAAGGATTCCAAGCCGTGGTGGCCGCCGCGTGTAGTGCCACCCAAGGGCGCTCCCAACGTGCTGCTCATCATGACCGACGACCAGGGCTATGGCGTTTCAGGCACCTTCGGCGGCGTCATTCCGACGCCAGCGCTGGATCGCATCGCCAAGGCCGGACTCCGCTATACACAGTTTCACTCTACCGCGCTTTGCTCGCCCACGCGCGCGTCGCTAATCACCGGCCGTAACCATCACTCCGTAGGTTTTGGCGTGATCAGTGAGCTGTCCACCGGTTACCCAGGCTATGACTCTATCATTGGTCCGGAAAGCGCCACCGTCGGCAGGATCCTGCGGGACAATGGCTATGCCACGTCATGGTTCGGCAAGGATCACAATACACCCGGCTATCAATTCAGCCTGGCCGGTCCTTACGACCAATGGCCTTCAGGGATGGGCTTCGACTATTTCTACGGATTCATGGGCGGTGAAACTGACCAATATGAGCCGTACCTGTTTCGAGATCATACTCAGGTCTTCCCATGGATTGGCAAGCCTGGGTACAACCTCACCACCGACATGGCAGACGAAGCCATCAAGTACTTGAAGGGCCTCAACACGGCCGCACCCGATAAACCTTTCCTGCTCTATTACGTCCCCGGCGGCAGCCACGCACCGCACCAACCAACCAAGGAATGGAGTGACAAGTTCAAGGGCAAGTTCGACACGGGCTGGAACGAACTGCGCCAGCAGATTTTTGCCAATCAGAAAAGACTGGGAGTGATTCCGCCGAATACCCAGCTAACCGCATGGCCGGATTCCCTGCCAAAGTGGGACACGCTATCTGCCGACGAGAAAAAGCTTTTCGCGCGTCAAGCCGAGGTCTACGCCGGCTACACTGCTTACACCGACCACGAGATCGGCCGCGTTATCCAAGCCATCGACGACATGGGCAAGCTGGACAATACGCTCATCATCTACATGGACGGGGACAATGGAACCAGTCCTGAGGGGACACTACTCGGCACGCCCAACGCTTTCACAGCCTACAACGGGGTCCTGGATGTTCCCGTCGCCGAGCAACTTAAGTTCTACGATGCCTGGGGCTCTGACGCGACCAGTCCGCATATGGCGGTCGCGTGGTCGTGGGCGTTCGACACCCCGTTTAAGTGGACCAAACAAATCGCGTCGCATTTCGGCGGGACGCGGCAGGGTTTGGCGATAAGCTGGCCCGGGCACATCAAGGATGCCGGTGGCATCCGCACGCAGTTCCACCATGTGATTGATATCGTTCCAACCATCCTCGAGGCCGCCGGCATCCAGGCCCCCCAGGTGGTCGATGGGATCAAGCAGAAACCTATAGAAGGCGTGAGCATGGCCTACACCTTCGACAAGGCCAATGCCAATGTGCCCTCGACCCGTAAAACTCAATACTTCGAGATGGCCGGCAACCGTGCCATCTATCACGACGGTTGGATCGCCGCCACGACGCCGCCGGTACCGCCGTGGGTATTGAACGCGCCCTATCCACCGATAAATGACTACAAGTGGGAATTATACAACATCGCCGATGACTATTCGGAGAGCAACGATCTCGCGGCGAAAATGCCTGACAAGGTTAAGGAGCTTCAGGCGCTGTTCGTTCAGGAAGCGAAAAAGTACAACGTACTTCCATTGGACAATTCTCAGTTTCAGCGCGCAATCGCAGCGCGGCCCAGCGCGATCGCCGGGAAGACCCTGTTCACCTACAAGGATGAAGTGTCCGGAACTGATATAGGCAACGCGCCAAGCATCCTGGACAAGTCTTACACGATAACAGCTGATGTAGATGTCCCGGCCGACGGCGGCGACGGTATGATCGTCACCGAGGGCGGCAGGTTTGGCGGATACGGGTTGTATATACTCAAGGGCAAGCCGACCTTCACCTACAACTTCCTGGATCTCGCGCGATTCCACTGGCGAGCACCGGATGCACTAACACCGGGCAAGCATACCATCGTCTTCGACTTCACCTATGACGGCCCCGGTATCGCAAAGAGCGGTACTGGAGTGCTGAAAGTCGATGGCAAGGAAGTCGCCAACGAGAAGATTCCGCATACCATCCCATTCTTACTTCCGGTTGGCGAAACCTTCGATATTGGAGCGGACACTCGCACGGGAGTCGACGACAACGACTACCAGGTGCCGTTCGCATTCACCGGCACGCTCGACAAGCTGACCTTCAACCTCGGACCCGAGCAGTTGACGGACGCAGATCGAAAGTTCATCGCGCAAAGACTCGCCGAGGCCAAAGACTAGGCAACAGCGGAGAAAAATATGAACTCAGCAAGCTTGAGTGCAGCGCTGCTTTCACTGGCGATAACCGCTGCATGCCGGGAGCCGGGATCACCGGGCCTGCTGTGCGGCGGCACAGTCGAAATCAAAGGGCTTCAGCGAGATCGTGACGCAGAGAAAATGAAATCCGTGTCGGAATTAACTTCCGCACAGGCTCTCTATACCGCGACCGCGGTGATTGAACTCGGCGCTGGCTGCGCACTGCTATGTTTCCCCTCGGTAAGCGCGACGCTCCTGCTGGGCGCGCCGTTGGAGGCACGGGCCGCCTTGACT
>JBAPSR010000005.1:0-35261 GCA_049281755.1 Binataceae bacterium (SeqCode) | reverse complement strand
AATCGGGCATAAGGCTGAACAGTTCAGCCATGAACAAACCTGGCAAAAACCCGAACACTCGTTAGGGAGGCGGAAGCGGCTTAATCCGGGGTGGGAATCGCACGATAATGCCTGTGCCACAGGGGTTTTCGGCAGATTAGCGGCGTGCGAAGACGGGCGCGTCCCGACGCGTCCCTACGAATAGAGTCGTTCATCTGGAGCCGGTCATCGGAGCGGTATTCGTAGGGGCGGCTCGCGCGCCGCCCGACCTTCGGCTCGCTGAAAGCGGCTGACGATTTTCTGGCAAACGCTCCGTTGTTGTCATTCTGAGCGGCGCCGAAGCAGCAGCCGTTCAGGATGACGGACAAAGACTACCTCCCAGTGGCCGCCGACGGCTCGTCGGCTGACGCGCAGCGTGGTCTGTGTCCGGGGATTAATCGCAGGTCAGCCCCGCCAGGCCACCGAGCACAATCGATCAGTTGCTCAGCCAAAACTCCGCACCGTCATTTCGAGCCCCTTCGGCAAGCTCAGAGGGTCTCGGCACCTTAGAGTTGGCGTCTCTGCGCGTGGGAAGCTAAACATTCGACCGACAAAGAAACAATCAGGACTGCTTGTATCAGTCGAGTTTGTCTGTTTATTATCTGCGAGAGAATTCCATGTCTAATCTTCAAGAAGAACGCAGCGCAGAGACTCGGCAACGCCTGATGGACGCCACGGTCGAGTGCCTGTTCGAGCGCGGATACACTGGTACCACCACCACCGAAATAGCCAGCCGTGCGGGGGTCTCGCGCGGCGCGCAACTGCATCACTTTCCCAAGAAGGACGAGCTGGTGATAAGCGCCCTGGAGCATGTGTTCTCGCTGCGGCTCGCGCAGATGCGCGATATGTCGGCCGAGCGTCCTACGGGAGGCCGCGCGAGCAGGTTGACCGCGCTGGTTGACGCGATGTGGCCTTTCTTCAAGGGTCCGACCTTCTATGCGTGGCTCGAATTGGTGGTCGCGAGCCGGACCGAGCCCGCACTCAACGAAGCGGTGCGCGACGCGAGCAAGCGCTTCGGCGACGGATTGCTCGAGGGATTTGCCACGATGCTGGAATGGCCGGCGGATCGCGACGCTGACTTGAACGAGCTTATCGCGGTCGTCTTCGGCCAGCTCGAATCGTTGGGGCTCGAGCGGATCCTGTTTCCCGCCGATGAACCCGACCCGCCTGAATTTGCCCGCGCGATTGCGACCATGAAGAAGCTTTCAGCAAGCTTGATCATTGGCATGGGGCTGGACCAAACCGAAAACGCGCCCAAAAAGGAGATCCTCCGATGAGCGAAGCAACCGAAACCGCGCCGGTGGCGGATTTCTACTTCAATCCCTGGGACGAGGCCTTTCGCGCCAATCCGTACCCGCATTACAAACCGCTCTACGCCGGAGCGCCGCGGCATCTGGACTTGGGCTTTCCGCTGGTGCTCGCGGCGCGTTACGCCGACGTGAAACAGATCCTGCTCGATCCGGGGCACTTCTCGAGCGTGCAACCCAAGGATTCCGCGTTCGCAAATCAGACCGACGCGTTCGGCGACACGCCCACGGTGCTGCAATCCGATCCGCCGGTGCATACGCGACTGCGGCGTTTGGTCTCGCGCGACTTCACTCCGCGCCGCATTCGTGAACTCGAGCCGCGGATCCGGCAAATCGCGGCGACCCTGCTCGACAAGGCTGAGCGCAAGGGCAGCTTCGATCTGATGGCTGACCTGGCTAATCCGCTGCCGGTGATGGTGATCGCGGAGATGCTGGGAGTCGCGCCGCAGATGTATGAAACCTTCAAACGCTGGTCGGACAAAGTGGTCGAGTCCGACAACACTCTGCCCGGGATGCCGATACCCGAGGATATCAAGGCGGCGTTCGGCGAATTGCGCGGTTATTTTTCCGAGGAGATCGCGCGGCGCAGGAAATCTCCCGGCGCCGACCTGGTAAGCGCACTGGTCGCTGCGCACGACGAGTCAGAGGCGCTCAGCGCGGACGAGCTTCTTCAATTCGTTATCCTGTTGCTGCTCGCGGGCAATGAGACCACGACCAATCTGATCGGAAACGGCACGCTCGCGCTGGGACGGCATCCCCAGCAGATGCGGATGATCCAGGCGACTCCCGCGATGCTGCCGCGGGCGATCGAGGAGATGCTGCGTTACGACGGGCCGGTGCAATCGACCTTTCGCGTCACATCCGGCGACTCGGTGGTGAACGGACACGAGATCAAGTCGGGCACCGGAGTTTTCGTGATTCTTGCCGCGGCGAATCGCGATCCGGCGATGTTCCCGGAGCCGGACCGCTTCGATATCACGCGCACACCCAACGACCATCTGGCCTTCGGCGAGGGAATCCATTTCTGTATCGGCGCGGGGCTGGCGCGGCTCGAAGCAATAATCGCGATGGGCGCGATGCTCGAACGGTTTCCGCGGCTACGGCTGGCGGCTCCGGATGCGCCGCTCAAATACAAGGGCTCGTACTTTCTGCGCGGGCTGGCGGGCCTGGAACTGGCGAACGATTGAATCCGGATTTCCGTCGCCTGCGATGAAGTCGAATCGGCTCGCGGCGGCTGCCGCCGCGAGATTCGTCATGATCGCATTTCCACCGCGCCCCTCTCGAGGCTTTCGATAGGTGCAGAATTCTTGTCCGTCATCCTGAACGGAGGCTGCCGGAGTGAAGGAACTCCGCGAAGCGATTAGTGCGGAAAGCCAGGGTTGGTTGCACTAATCGCTTCGCGGAGATCCTTCGCGGAGCCTGCCCTGAGCGACGCCGAAGGGGCTCAGGATGACACCAACTGAGCGTCTGCGAGAAAATCGAGAGCCTCCGGAGGGCCGGTATGGCAGTTCGTTCCGTAGCCACATCAGTGCGGGCGAAATAGGGTGATGGAACCTGCATGCAGCGCGATTGCTGCGCATCCCGGAACGAAAAGAGTCGGTTAAACCGAGCACGCGCGATGGCATCGCGCTTGCTGCAATGACCACCGCACGGTGGAAAGAATCGAGGATCATCCACGTGAGCATCGAAAAGCGTCCAATCTATTTCAACCCCTGGGATCCCGCGTTCCGCGCAAACCCCTATCCGCATTATGGCGCGATCAACGAGGGTCCGCCGAAGTTGATCGATCTGTTTGGGCCGACCGCGATCGTCGGGCGCTATGCCGACGTGACCGCCGCGCTGAAGGATCAGGCGCGATTCTCGAGCGTGGAGCGGATGCGCTCGCAGGAGGCCAACGATACCGGAGCGTTTCGCGGGGCGGCGACGATGCTGTTTGCCGATCCGCCGGTGCATACGCGCCTGCGCCGGGTAGTCGCGCGCGATTTCACCCCGCGGCGGATCCGCGACCTCGAGCCGGGCATTCGTCGCATTGCCAACGGGCTGCTCGATACGGTCGAACGCAAAGGCGAGCTCGAAGTGATGGAGGACCTCGCCAACGCGCTGCCGGTGATGGTTATCGCGCAGATGCTGGGCGTGCCGCCGGAGAAAAACGCGATGTTCAAAACCTGGTCGGACCGGATCATCACGGGCGGCAACACGCTTCCCGGGATGCCGTCGCCGCCCGAGGTCAAGGAATCGACCGACGCGTTGCGCGCCTACTTCGCCGCCGAAATCGAAAACCGCCGCAGCCATCCGGGCCCCGACCTGGTGAGCGCCCTGGTCGCCGCGCATGACGACAACGAAGCCATGAGCGCACAAGAGCTGCTCGCGTTCGTGGTTCTGCTTCTGCTCGCGGGCAACGAGACGACCACCAATCTGATCGGCAACGGGATGCTCGCGCTGGGCAGGAATCCGGAGCAGATGGATTCGCTGCGCCGCAATTCGGAGATGATGCCGCGCGCGATCGAGGAGATTTTGCGGTACGACGGGCCGGTGCAATCGACCTCGCGGACCTCGAATGTCGAAGTGAACCTGGGCGGCACGGTGATTCCCGCCGAGACCAGGTGCTTCATAGTACTGGCGGCGGCGAATCGCGACCCGGCGCAGTTTTCCGATCCGGATCGGTTCGACATAAACCGCGAGCCGCGCGATCATGTCGCGTTCGGAGAGGGGATTCATTTCTGTATCGGTGCGCCGCTGGCGCGGCTCGAAGGCGCGATCGCGATCGGTGAGACGCTGCGGCGCTTTCCGAAGCTCAAGCTGAAAGATCCCGCGGCGGCGGTCGAATACAAAGGTTCCTATTTCCTGCGCGGGCTGGCCGCGCTGCCGATGGCGCTGGAGTAGCGCGCGCCCAAGGATCACGCGATGACGGAGCAAGCGGTCTATTTCAGTCCGTGGGATCCCGAGTTCTGCGCGAATCCTTATCCGCACTATTCCACGCTGCTGTCCGGGGCGCCGCCGCTGCTGCATTTTGGCTCGTCGCAGGTAGCGCTGCTCGCGCGTTATGACCAATGCGCGGCGGCATTGCGCGATCACGAGAGATTTTCAAATGTCGAGCCGGCTCCGCTCGCGGATGCTTACAAAGGGCCGGTTTATCCCGAGCGCGATCTGCTCGGACAAGACCCGCCGGAGCATACTCGCCTTCGCAGCCTGAAGGGTCCGGTCGAGGTTGGCGCAACGGAGCTCGCTGGTGGTATGGTGGCGTTCATCGTACTTGCGGCCGCCAATCGCGACCCGGCGCAGTTTCCGAATCCAGAACGGTTCGACATCACACGCACTCCAAATGCTCACCTAGCGTTTGGAGAGGGGATTCATTTCTGTATCGGAGCACCGCTGGCGCGGCTCGAGGCTGCGATCGCGATAGGAGAAATGTTCAGGCGCTTTCCGAGGCTGCGGATGAAAGATCCCGCGGCCGTTGTTCAATATAAAGGTTCATATTTTTTGCGCGGATTGGCCGCGCTGCCGATGGCGCTCGAATAGGGCGCCCGGCTGGGAGATATCGCGCGATGACAGAGCAGGCTTACTACTTCAATCCGTGGGATCCCGACTTTCGCGCCGATCCTTATCCGCACTATCCCGCGCTGCTCTCGGGTCCTCCGCGGGTGACGGTATTGCCTGGAGCGCCGTTTGCGCTGGTTGCGCGCTACCGCGATGCGAGCACAGTGCTGCGCGACCATGAGCATTTTTCGAGCGTCGGGCCGCCTCCTCCTCCTGATCAGTACCAGGGCCCGTTTGCCGCTTCGCGCAACGTACTCGGCTCCGATCCTCCAGACCATTCGCGCCTGCGGCGGCTGGTGAGCCGCGATTTCACTCCGCGCCGCGTGCGCGAGCTCGAACCGCGCATCCGCGAGATCGCGCGCGAGCTGGTCGATAAGGCGGCAGCGCGCGGTGAGTTCGAGGTGATGGCGGATCTGGCCAATATTCTGCCGGTGATGGTGATTTCCGAGATGCTGGGCGTGCCGGCGGAAAAGTACGCGATGTTCAAAAACTGGTCGGATCGGATCATCTCGGCTGGAACGACCATGCCTGGTGCTCCGCCACCCGCCGAATCGATCGAGGCGCTCGAGGCGCTGGCGGAATACTTCGGGCGCGAGATCGAGCGGCGCAGGCGCGACCCCGGCGCAGACCTGGTGAGCGCGCTGGTCGCGGCGCACGACGACTCCGAAGCGCTGACCGCGGGCGAGCTCTTGAGCTTCGTTTCGTTGCTGCTGATTGCAGGCAACGAGACCACGACCAATCTGATTGGAAACGGAACCCTGGCGCTGATGCGAAACCCGGCGCAGCTCGAAATGCTGCGGCGCGAGCCCGCGATGCTGCCCAGGGCAATCGAGGAGATGCTGCGCTACGACGGGCCAGTGCAATCGACCGCGCGATTTCCGAAGAGCGCGGTCGAGCTGGCCGGCGTCGAGATTCCGGCGGGCTCGATCGTCGTGGTGGTGATCGCGGCGGCGAATCGTGATCCGGCGCAGTTTTCCGATCCGGATCGGTTCGAGATCACGCGCGATCCGAATGAGCATCTTGCGTTCGGCGAAGGGATTCACTTCTGCATCGGGGCGCCGCTTGCGCGGATGGAAGCGAACCTCGCATTTGGCGCGATGCTCGAGCGATTCCCGCGGATGCGCCTGCGCGATCCCGGCGCGAAACCGAGTTACAAAGGCTCGTACTTTCTTCGCGGAATCGACTCGCTGAAGCTCGCAATCGAGTAGCGCGCACCGCGGCGAAACCATGCCGGCAGATCGCCAGCGCGCGTGTTCCGCGGAAGCCAGCTTTGAAAACGGACAGAGTCAATCCTGAACTGCGCGAGACGCTGTCTGGCAGCCTCCTCACGCATACTGGAATTTATCCATGAGTGAACCGTTGCCCGCCGTGGCAGAGTCTTCCGTCCCGGGCGAGGAGACGCGGCGCAGTTTCCATCTGGGGATGTTCGGCAGGACGCCGCCATTCACCGGACGCCAGTGGCGCGTGTTCCTGATCGCATGCACGGCGGGATTCTTCGACAATTACGACCGCGCGCTCTTGAGCCTTGCGCTCGAACAGATCCAGAAAGGGCTCAAGATCGCCGAAGCGCAACTCGGCGCGATGCTCTCGCTCATCAGGTTCGGCTATATCCTGACGTTCTTCCTCACCCCGCTGGCGGATGTGTTCGGGCGGCGCCGGCTGCTGCTCTACACGATTTACGGCTATACGATCATGACCGGACTCAGCGCGCTTGCGCCGGATGAGCGCAGTTTCGTGATCCTGCAAATCTTTGCGCGCGCGTTCGCCGGGGCCGAGGGGATTGTCGCGCTGGTGATCCTGGTCGAGGAAGTCGATGCGGGAGTGCGCGGATGGACCGTTGGGCTGCTCGGCGCGCTCAGCTCGGTCGGCTACGGCCTCGCGGCGGGAGTGTTCGCGCTGGTCAACGTGATTCCCTACGGATGGCGCGGGCTGTACGCGCTCGCACTGGTTCCGCTGGTGATCATCATTCCGCTGCGCCGCTCGCTGCCGGAAAGCCATCGCTACGAGGAGGAGGCTCGCACCTCGAAACACAGCTCGAATCCGCTGGTGCCGGTGATGGCGCTGTTTCGCGCGTACCCGGGGCGCCTCGCGCTGCTGATGTCGGTCGCGTTCCTGGGCAGCATGGGCGGAAACGCGGCGGGGATGTTCTTCCCCAAGTACCTGCAAGAGGCGCATGGCTACTCACCGGGCAACGTCTCGGTGCTGTTCATCGTCGGCGGCGGGGTCGGAATACTGGGCAATATCGTGGTCGGCCGGCTAAGCGATCGAATCGGACGGCGAACGATGGGTTCGATCTGCTATTTCGTTGCGCCACTTCTGGCGATCGTGATCTATAACTCCTCCGGCGCGATAATTATTCCGGCATGGATTGTCGAGCTGTTCCTCGACTCCGCCTCCGGCACGATCGTGGCGGCCTACAGCGCCGAGCTGTTCCCGACCTCGCATCGTTCGACCGCGGGCAGCGCGCTCAGCGTCGCGGGGACCACCGGCGGCGCAATCGGGCTGTTGCTCGAAGGGGTGCTGTTTTCATATTTCCATTCGCACTGGACCGCGATCAGTTACCTGACGGTGTTCTGGATGATGGCGCCGTTCATCATGTATTTTGGCTATCCGGAAACCGCCGGCCAGGAGCTGGAGGAAATTTCGCCCGAGAAAACCGCTGTGACGCACGCGACCGCCGAGTAATCTGATCCTGATGCGCAGGCCAATCCTCGTCATTCGCTGGCAGGCATGCGCCGCGTTGTTTGCGCTGATGCTGATCGCATGCGCGCGCGGGCCGTGCGTGGCGATCGTCGCGGCGGACGGCAAGGAATTGGTGCAGGTGCGAGTCGAGGTCGCGGATACAGCGTCCGAGCGCGAGACCGGGCTTATGTATCGAAGCCATCTCGGCGAAGACGCGGGAATGATCTTCGTCTTTAATGATCCAGCGCGGCTTAGTTTCTGGATGAAAAACACCGAGATCCCGCTCGACATGATCTTCGCGGATGCTGACGGCAAGATCGTGGGAATTGTCGTCAACGCGGCGCCGTATACGCTGACGCCGCGGGGCGTCGATGCGGATTCGAGCTACGTGCTCGAGGTGAACGGAGGATTCGCCGCGCGCCATCATATCGCGGTGGGCGACAAATTCGTTTTCAGCGGATTCACTCCGCATGCCAGCGAGTAGCGCGCGGCTTTAACCATCTTCGGACTTGCGGTATCTATTCTGCCGGTGGATTGCGTTGCGCTGTTGCGCATTACTGCCGTATCATTTCTCGATCACCGAACGAGAGATTGGATAGTTGTTGGCATGGGGCTTAAAGAAAACATCGAACGGATGAATCAGCTATCGCGCCAGGCCGAGAGCGGCGGCGGCGAAGAGCGGCAGAAAAAGCAGCGCCAGAACGGGCGCATGACCGCGCGCGAACGCGTCGAGTTTCTGCTCGATCGTGGCTCGTTCGTCGAACTCGACAAGTTCAAGACTCATCGCATCACCGACTTCGACATGGATTCGAAGAAGATCCCCGGTGACGGCGTAATCACCGGCTACGGCACGATCGACGGGCGGCAGGTCTGCGTTTTTTCGCACGACTTCACGGTCTTCGGCGGCAGCCTGTCGGGCGCGTTCGCGGAAAAAGTCTGCAAGGTGATGGACCTCGCGGCGAAGACCGGATGCCCGGTTATCGGGATCAACGATGGCAGCGGCGCGCGAATCCAGGAAGGCGTGGTCTCGCTGGCCGGCTACGCGGATATCTTCCTGCGCAACGTGATGTCTTCGGGCGTGGTGCCGCAGCTCTCCGCGATCATGGGACCGTGCGCGGGAGGCGCGGTGTACTCGCCGGCGATGACGGATTTTATCGTGATGGTGCGCGACACCTCGTACATGTTTATCACCGGACCGGACGTGATTCGCGCGACGACGCACGAGGAAGTGACGATGCAGGAGTTGGGCGGTGCGGACACGCATTCGCAGAAATCCGGCGTCTGCCACCTGGAAGCGCTCGACGACGAGAGCGCGCTGCTCGCGTTGCGCGAGCTGTTGTCCTACATGCCGTCGAACAACGTCGAGGATCCGCCGTTCGTGCCGACCAGCGACGATTCGAATCGCACTGACGCGTCGCTTGACGCGATCGTCCCGGAGAATCCCAACAAGTCGTACGACATGGGCGACATTATCCGGCGTGTCGTCGATGACGGGCACTATCTGGAAATCCAGAAAGACTACGCGCGCAACATGCTGGTCGGATTCGCGCGATTGGGCGGATACTCTGTCGGCGTGGTTGCGAATCAGCCGGCGTTCCTGGCCGGATGCCTGGATATCGACGCGTCGGTGAAGGCCGCGCGCTTCGTGCGCTTCTGCGATGCGTTCAATATCCCGCTGGTGACGTTCGTCGATGTGCCCGGGTTCCTGCCCGGCACCGCGCAGGAGTTCAGCGGAATTATCCGCCACGGCGCCAAGCTGCTCTATGCCTATTGCGAGGCGACGGTGCCGAAGGTCACGGTGATTACGCGCAAAGCCTACGGCGGCGCGTACGACGTGATGTCGTCGAAACATATTCGCGGCGACTTCAACTTCGCCTACCCGACCGCTGAGATCGCGGTGATGGGACCCGAGCAGGCGATCAACATTATTTTTCGCAATGAGATGACGGCGGCGGAGCGTGCCACGCTGGTTGACGACTATCGCGCGCGGTTCGCCAATCCGTTCAAGGCGGCCGAGCTGGGCTATGTCGATGAAGTGCTGATGCCGCGCGACACGCGGCCGCGCCTCATCACGGCGCTGCGCGCGCTCGAAAACAAACGTGACAAAAATCCGCCGCGCAAGCATGGCAATATCCCGCTGTGAGGGGACCGCGGCACTGCCTCATCCGATGAGTCGCCCGCCCGAGCTCAATTGAGTATAAACGAATTGATAGCGAACGCTCCGGTTCGGCGGGAATCGGAACTGCAGGAACACTGATGTTCAAACGGGTCTTGATTGCGAATCGCGGCGAAATCGCGGTGCGGGTTATCCGCGCCTGCCGCGAATTGGGTCTCGAATCGGTCGCGGTCTATTCCGACGCGGACCGCGGCGCGCTGCACGTGCGCGAGGCTGACTACGCCGCGGCAGTGGGCGCGGCTCCGGCGGCGGAAAGCTACCTGAAGATCGATCGTATCCTCGAGGCCGCGAAGAAAACCGGCGCCGACGCGGTGCATCCGGGCTACGGATTTTTCTCAGAGAACGCAGGCTTCGCGCGCGCGGTCGAAAAAGCCGGCCTGGTCTGGATTGGTCCTCCGCCCGAGGCGATCGAGCGCATGGGCGACAAGGTCGAGGCGCGCAAGCTGATGTCGGCGGCGGGAGTTCCTGTCGTGCCAGGATCGCCGGGCACGCTCGAGACGGAAGCGCAGGTGCGCGAGGTCGCGAACAAGATCGGATTTCCGATCATGATCAAGGCGGCGGCCGGCGGCGGCGGCAAGGGCATGCGGATGCTCGAGAGCGACAAGGATCTCGCGTCGATCGTCCGCACCGTGTCGAGCGAGGCGAAGTCGTCGTTCGGCGACGGACGTTTCTACGTCGAGAAATTTGTGCGCCGTCCGCGCCATATTGAAATCCAGGTGCTGGCCGACAAGCAGGGCAACACGGTTCACGTATTCGAACGCGAGTGTTCCATCCAGCGCCGCAATCAGAAGGTGGTCGAGGAGTCTCCGTCGCCGTTCGTCACGCCTGAGATGCGCCAGAAGATGGGCGCGGTCGCGGTGCAGGCCGCGAAAGCGGTGGGATACTACAGCGCCGGGACGATCGAGTTCCTGGCCGACGCGGATCGCAACTTTTACTTCCTCGAGATGAACACGCGCATCCAGGTCGAGCATGCGATAACCGAGATGGTGACGGGAATCGATCTGGTACGCACCCAGATCGAGATCGCGGCGGGCAAACCGCTGCCATTCAAGCAAAAGGATATCGCGCAGCGCGGATGGGCGATCGAGTGCCGCATCTACGCCGAGGATCCCGAGGCGGGTTTCGTTCCGGCGCCCGGAAAAATCCAGACGCTGCGGTTTCCGGAAGGCCCGGGAATTCGCAACGACGCCGGCGTCTATGCGGGTGCGGAAGTGCCGATGTTTTACGATCCGATGATCTCGAAACTGGCGGCGCATGGCGCAAATCGCGCCGAGGCGATCGATCGGATGCGCCGCGCGCTCAGCGAGTTTGTGATCTCGGGCGAGCTTACGACGAATTTGTCGTTTCACCGCTGGATCATGAGGCATCCGCGGTTTATTGCCGGCGACTTCGACACCAATTTTATCGCGCAGGAATATCATCCTGGCGCCGCAGCGAAGGGCGACGATCACGTGCGGACCGCCGCGATGCTGCTGGCGGCGATCGCGGCGCAGCGCAGCGCGAATCACAGCAACGGCCAGGCGCCGGCGCGTGCTGCGCAACCGGCAGGCTCGGCGTGGCGCAGCCTTGCGCGCTTCGACTCGCTTCGGAGATAGGGGAAGGATCGTCCAGATGCGCTACGTCGCGACCCTTGATGACGCGGAACACGAAATCGAGCTCGAGGAGATCTCGGCCGAGAGTTTCGCGATTACCTTCGGCGGGCATCGCTTCGACGCCGACGTGCGCAAAGTCGGACCCGACTCCTTTTCGATCCTGATCGACGGGCGCTCGTTCGATCTTGATGTCGCGCGCGATGGCGACGCGATCGTGGTCGCGTCGCGCACCGGGTCGAAGCGCTTGACGATTGCCGATGCGGCGCGTCGCGCATCTCGCGCGGCGAACAAACGCGAAGTCAGCGGCAGGATCGAGATCAAGGCCGGAATGCCGGGCCGCGTGGTTGCAGTGCTGGTTGTGCCCGGCGATGAAGTTCAGTCGGGGCAGGGGGTGGTGACCGTCGAAGCGATGAAGATGGAAAATGAACTCAAGAGCCCGAAGGCGGGAAAGGTGACCGAGGTAAAAGTGGTGGCGGGCCAGACTGTGGAAAAGGGCGAGCTGCTCGTGGTGATCGAGTAGCCCGGATTACCGACGATGGCGGACAACGAACGCACCACGCTCGACAGCGCGCGCAAGAAATGGGAAGAGCGCAAGCTTGCTCCCGCGCTCAAACGCGGCGCCGAGCGCAAAAAGCAATTCACTACGACCTCGGGAATCGAGATCAAGCGCCAGTACGATCCGTCCGACCTCGATGGCGTCGAATACGTCACCGACCTCGGCTTTGCGGGCGAGTATCCGTTCACGCGCGGCGTGCAGCCCACGATGTATCGAGGGCGGCTATGGACGATGCGCCAGTACGCGGGCTTCGGCACCGCTGAGGAGTCGAACAAGCGCTATCGATATCTGTTCGAGCAGGGACAGACCGGACTTTCGGTAGCGTTCGATCTTCCGACCCAGATGGGCCGCGATTCGGATCATCCGCTCGCCTCAGGTGAAGTCGGACGAGTCGGCGTGTCGATCGGCTCGCTGGCGGACATGGAGATGCTGCTCGAAGGACTTCCGCTGGACAAAATCTCGACCTCGATGACGATCAACGCGACTGCGTCGATCCTGCTCGCGCTGTACCTGGTGGCGGCGGAGCGGCGCAAGGTCGGGTGGGACAAAGTCAACGGTACGATCCAGAACGATCTGCTCAAGGAATATATCGCGCGCGGAACGTACATCTATCCGCCACGCGGCTCGATGCGGATCATCACGGATATTTTCAGCTTCGCGTCGCGGGAAGTTCCGAACTGGAACACGATTTCGATCTCCGGCTACCATATTCGCGAGGCCGGCTCGACCGCGGCGCAAGAGCTGGCGTTCACGCTCGCCGACGCGGTGGCATACGTTGATGCGGCGGTGAAGGCGGGACTCGAAGTCGATAGCTTCGCGAGCCGGTTGTCGTTCTTTTTCAACGTCCACAATAATTTTTTCGAAGAGATCGCGAAGTACCGCGCAGCGCGGCGCATGTGGGCGAAGATCATGAAAGAACGCTTCGGCGCGTCCGACGAGCGCTCGATGATGATGCGGTTTCACGCGCAGACCGCAGGCTCGACGCTGACCGCGCAGCAGGTCGACAACAACGTGGTGCGGGTCACGCTGCAGGCGCTGGCCGCGGTGCTGGGCGGAGCGCAGTCGCTGCATACAAACTCGAAGGATGAGGCGCTGGCGCTGCCCACCGAATCGTCGGTGCTGCTCGCGCTGCGCACGCAGCAATTGATCGCGTACGAATCCGACGTCGCGGACACGATCGATCCGCTCGGCGGGTCGTACTACGTCGAGAAGCTGACCTCGGAGCTCGAGGCCCGTGCGTCCGAGTACCTGTCGAAGATCGACGATCTTGGCGGCGCGGTGGCGGCGATCGAACGCGGCTACCAGCAGCGCGAAATTCAGAACGCGGCGTATCTTTATCAGCGCGAGATCGAGACCAAAGAGCGTATAATCGTGGGAGTCAATCAGTTCACCGGCGGCGGCGAGCTTCCCAAGGATATCCTGAAGGTCAATCCCGAACTCGAGGACAAGCAGAAGCGCAACTTAGCGCGGGTCCGCGCCGAGCGCGACGCGGCCAAAGCCTCGGCCGCGATCGCGCAGGTCGAACGGGCCGCACGCGACGGTGGCAACCTGATGCCGCCGATTATCGACGCGGTCCGTTCATGGTGCACGCTGGGCGAGATTTCCGACGCGATGCGCCGGGTGTTTGGCGAATATCAACCGGTGAACACCCTCTGAGGTAGCGCGCCGGGGCGCGATTGTATAAAACGATTGCGATTTTCGTTCATGCGGCGCGCCATCCTGTGAGACGGGGGCGCGCGCCGCGCGGGCGAGAGAACGTTAAACCAGTACTCCGCGGCGCCACCGCGGTTGTGGAGAATCAAAACCGATGGGGCCGCTTCCAAAGGGCGTGTTTTTGACCAAGGGCGTGGGCAAGCATCGCGAGAAGCTGACCTCGTTCGAGATGTCTTTGCGTTCCGCCGGCATTGCAGAATTCAACCTGGTGCGGGTCAAGTCGATCTTCCCGCCGCGTTGCAAGATGCTCAGCCAGCAGGAAGGGCTCAAGTATTTGAGCTCGGGCCAGATCGTGTTTGCGGTGATGAGCGAAAACGCGACCAACGAGCCGCATCGCCTGATCGCGGCCTCGGTTGGCGTTGCGGTTCCCGCCAATCCGGACCAGTACGGCTATCTGTCGGAGCATCACAGCTTCGGCGAGACCGATCAGAAAGCGGGAGATTATGCCGAAGACCTTGCGGCGCAGATGCTTGCGACGATCCTGGGGGTCGATTTCGATCCCAACGCGAGCTACGACGAGCGCAAGGACGTGTGGCGCGTGTCCGACAAAATCGTAACGACGCGCAACGTCACTCAATCCGCCATTGGCGACCGCGACGGGCTGTGGTCTTCGGTCGTGGCTGCCGCAGTGTTTGTCGATCTGCCCAACGGCAGATAGACGACGGATTGAATCAGCGAGTCGGCGGGCTTACGCTTGAGCCATGGCAACCCAAATTCTTTACTGCTCGGCCTGAGGCTATAAGCCGCGTGCGGCCAGTCTGGCCGCCTCGCTCAAAGATCGATTCGGCGAAGACGCAGAAATCAAAGCCGGAAAATCGGGTCAGTTCGACATTCTTGTCAACGGAAGCCTGATCTTCTCGAAGGCGCAGAGCGGACGGTTCCCGCTCGATGACGAAGTCGAGGAGAGCTTCGAAGCGCTTCGGGACGGACGCGCGCCGTCGGCTCCGGCCAGCGCGCCACCGCCGGCGGGATTTGTGAATCGCGTACTGGGCAAGCTGCGCAAGTAACTTTGCGCGCTCCGGGTGCGCTACCGATGCATGTCGAGCATGCCCTTCAGCCCGCTTGGAGCATGCGGGCCGATGATCAGCATCTCGAGGATACCCATGCCCTCGATCGCGCCGAGCTTCGCGCGGCATACCGCCTGGATATGCTGGAAGAGCTGCTGCGACTGATCGACCTCGGCCAGCTTGAACGACTCGTAGTCCGAAACATTGGCGCCTACGTACATCCCGTGTCCCCACTTCGGGTGTCCGTAGCCGATTCCCTGCATATAGAAATTGTATATGGTCTGTAGCTCGACGCGCTGCTCGCCCGCGGCGGTGCGCAGGAGAATTTCGGCTTCGCGGGCGTGGCGCGTGCCTGGGAGATAGTTCACCTTGCAATCGACGGCGCTCGCGACCTCGACCGGTGCGGCGAGATCGGCTTTCGCGATCGCGCCGAACTGATGCCACCTGGAGCCGTCGGAATTTTCGTTCACGTCAAAATGAGTGCAAAGATTTTCGAAATTGTTCGGCGACCATAGCCAGAAAAACTGCGGCGGGTCGGTGTTGGGAACGCCCGCCGGATCCTGCGGGCCGATATTGCGCACGCCCCACGAGCGATCGCGCGAGCCCCAGACCCTGGCGGGATTTGCGTCGAACTTGCGTCCGGCGACGGTGAGCGATCCGCTGTAGCCGCCGTGCTGCGTGAAACGCGTGATGTCGAACAGCATCCGCGGGCCCGTGCGGCGCGAAAATCGCGGCTCCTCGATCGGCATCGCGCGAGCTTCAAACGTCAGGTCGGCCTTGATTTCCGGATGATCGACGCGCAGCCGTATCGCGCGCATCGGATGCACGATCTCGATCGAGATGGGTCCGACCCTGGTGTCCATCCGATCGGCGCCAAGCACCCGCGAGGCGCGCACGCAATGCTGAACACCCGCCCAGATGACGTTGATTGAGGCGTCGATGATGCCGACGTTGGGATAGATTCCCATCGCGACCGCGAAGTAGGGCTCGCCTTCGCGCCAATATCCGTTGAAGAAAAAGCGATCGTAGAAATTCCGGTCGCTGGTGAAGACCTGCTGAACCGGTTCCGGCGTCTGGTGAATGGGAAAATCGTCGCCTGAGGTGATCATCGGTAGTCTCCTTGCGGATCGGTTTGAACGATCGGTTCGAGCTGCTCAATCACGCGCGTGCAAACAATCGCAAAAGCAACTCTCTCAGGCCGCGAAGAGTTTTTCAATTTCCGCAGGCGCGATCCTGATTCCGATGTAGAACGGGCCGAACTTCGCATACGCAGCGCTCGCTTCGTCGAAGCGCATCTCGTAGACCAGCTTCTTGAACACGAGCGGGTCGTCGGCGAACAGATCGACGCCCCATTCCCAGTCATCGAAACCGATCGAGCCCGAGATTACCTGCGTAACTTCGCCCGCGAATCGCCGCCCGACCAGTCCGTGCTCATGCATCAGCCGGCGCCGATCGTCTATCGCGAGCCGATACCAGTTGTCGGCGCCGTCGCGCTTTTTGTCCATCGGATAAAAGCACAGATAGCGGCGCGGCGGAATTTTCGGAAATAGACGGGGAGCGATTTTCTGCCGCTGCGCGGCTACTTCGGCTTCGACTTCGCGGTTCCATTCGGGAGTCCGCGGCCGGATATTTTGCGCGGCGAGCCGGGCATGCAGCGCAACCGTCGCCTCGTAGAGCCCGATTTCGATCATCGA
Source organism: Binataceae bacterium (SeqCode) (assembly GCA_049281755.1). Lineage (GTDB taxonomy): Bacteria > Desulfobacterota > Binatia > Binatales > Binataceae > JBARDN01. Next base: position 18,979 of record JBAPSR010000005.1, on the reverse strand, counting down.
TACGTAGGAGGTGGTTGGCTCCAGATAATCGCTCAGCCTGAGTTTGCCGATCGCGATTTGCGCCTCGACCAGATCGTCGAAGCTCCGGCGGAAATGCACCAGAAGCAGATCGCCCTTGTGCCCCAAGGCCGCGAACGGCGCCGACTCGCCATCCTCGCGCTCGCCCATCTGGTGCAGTGCGGCCGATGCTTCCTGCACAACACTGGCGCGTTCCGGCTTGGAGAGCGCTCGCCATGGAGCGCGCCGGATTCGGAACATCTGGTGAAGGATGCTGAAACCTTCGAGCGTCAGGGGCGCGGCGGGCGGGTCCTCGCGATGGCTCGCCGGCGCGGATGGATCCTCGTTCTTCATGGATCGAATCCTAGATTCTTTTTGGCCGTGTGTCTTGATCCAGCCGGCGCGCGGCTATTGGCGCATCCGGAAATTTTCGCACGACGCGACCAGGCCGCGCGCGACTTCCGGATTCGACGCCCAATGTGCGTGGACGTAACTGGCCAGCACGCTGCGAGAGGTGAAGCCCTCGTCGAATGCACTGCGGCCCCATCGCGGAGTCACCCGATAGCTGCGGCTTGCGTGAATGGAACTACCGGAATCCTCGAGGGTCGAGTAGCGGAACTGATGTCCCCGGAAGCGTGTCCCGGCCGCGCCGAGAATGGTTTCAGCGCGTGTCTCGACTTCGACGTATCCCAGCGCCTGCAAGCGCGGTTGCATCACGGCGACGCCCGGCACCAACGCCGCCATCGGCCATTGCGCTCCATCGAGGGTGCGAATTGCCTCGCACAGATACATCAGGCCGCCGCACTCGGCGTAGATCGGTCCGCCGCGCGCCGCGAACGCGCGAACTTCCGACAGCATCTCGAGGTTTCCCGCGAGCTCGCCAGCGCACGCTTCTGGATAGCCGCCGCCGAAGTACAAGCCGTCGGCCGCGGGTAGCGCCAAGTCGTGGCAGGGCGAGAAGTGGATCAGCTCTGCGCCGAGTTCCTCGAGCCGGCGAAGATTGTCTTCGTAGTAGAAGTGGAACGCTTCATCGTGGGCAATCGCGATTCGGCATCGCGGCTGCGAATGCGCGCGGCGTTCGGTCGAGGCAGGAATCGGGAGCGGGGGCGCTGCTCGCGCGATCGCGATGATCGCGTCGAGATCGAGCCAATCGGCCGCAAGCTGCGCCCACGCGGAGAACAACTCGTCTGGCACGGCGGTTTCAGTTGCGCTCAAGAGCCCCAGGTGGCGCTCAGGGAACGAAAGCTCGGACTGGTCGGGGAATCCGCCGAGGACAGGAACCTCGGGCCGCGCCTGGCGGAGCAAAGCGAGATGCCCCTGTCCGCCGACGCGATTGCAGATCAATCCCGCCATGCGGATCGCGGGATCGAAGCGCATAAAACCCGCCGCGACCGCGCAGACCGTGCGCGCGATTCCGGACGCGTCGAGCACGAGGATCGCCGGAGCCTCGAGCCATTTTGCAATCTCCGCGGTGGAACCTTCATCGCTGGTGGGCGTCGTACCGTCGAACAGCCCCATCATCCCTTCGATCACCGCGATATCCGTGTTCTGCGCGGCGTGCGCAAGGGTTGTGACGATCGCCTCGCGACCCATCATCCATGAATCGAGATTTTGCGACGGCCGTCCGAGCACGCGCGCGTGATAAGTCGGGTCGAGATAGTCGGGCCCGCACTTGAACGCGCTGACGCGCAGTCCGCGCGCGCGCAGCGCCGCGATGAGTCCGACCGTCACGGTAGTTTTTCCAACCCCGCTGGCGGTCGCGGCGATCACGATTCGCGGAAGGTTGCGCACAGACGCCATTGCGCGGTCGATCTTACACTAGCGCGCGGCGCGAAAAATCAGCGCTAAAGATCAACCCGCGGCAGCACTTCGTTCACCAGGCGCTCGAACTGGCCCTTCTGATCCCATCCGGTGATGCGCAGCGTGATGGACTTTGCGCCGTCGCCGGCCAGCTCGCGCAAGCTGGCGGCGCACTGCTCGGGTGTGCCAGCGGCGGTCCACGCTTCGACCATCGGCGGCGCGAACACCGGGCCGTAGTATTCGTCAAGAAAGCGTTTGGATTCCGCCAGCGCGGCATCGCGGTCGGAATTGATGTTGATGTTGTGGTAGGCGATGTTCGGGTATACGGCGGGATCTTTTCCGGCGTCCTTCAGATATTGGGCGAGCTTCGACCAGTTGGCGGCGAAGAGCTTTGGAAAAAGGTTCACCGTCATCCAGCCGTCGGCGATTTGCGCGACGCGGCGCAGCGGCTTTTCCGCCATCTGCGGCTGCGGATTGGCCGCGATCCAGATCGGACACGGCCGCTGGAGTGGGCGCGGTTGTATTGTCACGCCCGAGAACGAACGGTACTTGCCGGCGAAGCTGACATTGTCTTCAGTCCACAGGCGGCGGCAAATCTCGATGTTCTCGGCCATCCGATTGCCGCGCTGGCCGTCGGTGATTCCCCACACCGCGCCCTCGCGCGCGCTTACGCCGCCAGCGACGATACCGGTACACACGGCCAGCAGCATCCGTCCCTGCGAAATCAGGTCGAGCGTGGACCACTGATAGGCGAACAGGATCGGATCGCGAATCGGGAAGCTCGCCATGCATCCGACACCCAGTTTCGCGCGCCGCGTTGCCGAGGACAGCGCGCCGAGCAGCGCGATCGCTTCGGGCCGCGGCTTGGCCATCACGCTATCGCCGACCCAGATCGAATCGAAGCGCGGATTGCGGTCGGCTTCGGCGGCGAGCGCTATCATCTCGGGCCAGGTTGCGATTCCGAAAAATACGCCCCGCTGAGGGACCGTGAAGCCTATGCTCAGTTGTGGTTGCGCCATTGTCGTGCATCCTTCGGTTGGATCATTCGAGCGTGAGCCGCGCGGAGCGCAGCAGTTCGGTATCGTTGAAATTTTCGAGCTTTCCCGCGCCCGCATCGGTGCGCAAGGCCGCCGACCACGGCGACGGGCCGCGCGCCTTTAGCCACTGCGCGAGCGGGCTTTGCTCACTGCGCGGCGCAATCAATTCGACTTCGTAGGAACCGATCGCGAACGCCACTCCCGACGCGTCCAAATCGAGCCGTCGGCGCGGCGTAGCCGGCCGTCCCAGCACGCGCGCGTAGTACCTGCTGCTCGCGGCAGGATTCTCGACGGCGAGGGTGACGCGCGCGATCCCGATCGTCCGGTTGCGATGCGACCGTTCGCGCGGTACCCGCTCGTCGCGCGCGGTCACGTCTCTAATCACGAAAGGCAACTGCCCATTCAACGGGGGTTGTGGAATGACGAGCACCCAGCTCAGGCGATAACCGTCGGGGCGGTCGCGCGTCATCGCCGAGGGATCGCCAATCGCAGCGCCCGCACTGCGCAGCGCGGCGACATCGGCGTCGAGGTCGTCAGTCCTCATGCAGAAGTCGGTCACGCCACCGCCGAGCTCGACGGCTTTGAACCACGGATGGCCGGGGACGGGATTAAGGAACGCGATCAACTCGAGGTAGGAACCGTCGGCGAATGCGATCAAGGCATTGTGCGTGCCAATATTATGCCTGCCGCCGCGCACCACGGTGAAGCCGGCTTGAGCGTAACTCGCGATGGCGCCCTCGAGGTCTGCGACCGCGATAACGACATGATCGATTCCGGTGAACATCGACGCCTCCGCGAGGCGCACGCCTCGTGAGGCAGGGAATACTCGCACTCGCGCGCGGCGGCAAGCGCATCCTGGCGCGGCGTTCAGGTGAATGCGGGACTGAGCGGCGCGACGGGTGCGCGCTGATTATCCTGCGCGTAGCGGCGAGCGAGGTTGAACCATTCGAGCCCTGGCAGCCGCTGCGTCATCGTATCCACCGCGCCAAGATCACGCAGGCCGCCATCGTCGGGAAACAGGAATCCGCATACTCGGCGCATCGAGGGGTCTCCGCGCACAGACACTCCAACCGGGGTCCAGAAGCGGCGAAGCAGAAAGCTGGTGAGCTTTTGCGCGGCCGGCTCGCGCAGCCGCCGACGCGCCTGATTGTAGTAAAAAGCGAAGTGCCGGCGTTCGTCCTTGATGATCCTTTCGAGGATAGTCGTGAGCAACGAGGGTTCGCGGCCGTGCGCCGGGTCGCCGCCGGTCTGGCGGATTAGAGCCTGATAACCAGTCAGCGTCGAATATTCATTGATCGCGCCCAGGGTCATATGGACCGCGGGAAAGTGCCGCGTCAGGCGCGAGACCATCCGTGCGACCGGCACGATGGTCCTATCCAGAAGACTGCGGCTGCTGCGCAGGTCAGCGAATCGGCGGTCGTCGAACTTGACGCCCTGCGCCGCAAGCAGCCGGCGAAGCAGCAGCGAATGAAAAAATTCCTCGTACGCCCAGCACGAAAGAAATGAGGTTACCTCGTTCTCGCGAATGATCGCAGTCGAGAGCAGGTCGCGCATATAGACAATCGTGTGCGACTCGATATCCATCATGTAGGCGAGACAAAATAGCGCCTCTTCGCCCAGGCGCGGCTGCGGCGCGTTCCAGTCGAAAGCCTCGGGTTTGGTCGCGCCGGAGACGCGAAGGTAACGGTCGAGATCGAAGTTGGAATTTATCGGCATCACACCAGATATACGTGGTGTGGATGAATTTGGATTTTCGCGGGTAGAAAAACTATCGCGGAAAATCGCCCTTCAGGTACATCGAACCCGTCGGCTTGTCGGTGCCGCCCGCAGGTTCAAGGGTCACCGCGGACGCGAGTAAAAGTTCGCCCTCGGGTGGCATTGTGAGATCGACAGAGCTGGTGCCCTGCGCGGCGGGGGTAAAGGTTCCGGCGCGCATCGGACCGGACTTCTTGCCGATCCACCAAACTTCGTAAACCTTGTCTGCCGGCGTTACCGGCAGTCCGATTACCTGCAGCAGCGCGGTGTGATTGCTCGGGCTGAGCGCGAGCATCGCGGCGGCTTTCGGCGCCGCGGGCATGCCGGCCAGATGCATCAGTTTGGTGTCGGGCGAAAACGCGGCGAGCGTCAACGTGGTGGTGCTGTCGAGGCGCGACTTGAGCGTGGCGATCCGTTCCGATGCGGATTCGATCCCTTGCTGGAGTGCGGCGACTTGTTGATGCATCGCGGCGAGCTCGATATCGGTCGCCGCGCGGGTAGAAGCCAAATGCGCGCCGAGCTCGAAGTTCGAGTATCCGAGCGCGAGGATCAGGACGGCCGCAGCCGCGCCCATGAATGCCGATGCGCGGCGCATCCGCCGAAAGCGGCGATCGATCGGATCAATTTCGAAGGCCGCAGGGCGATCCGTTTGCAGCCCTGCGCTGCGAGGCGCGGATGCGTCGGCGTCGGCAAGCCGCTCAGAGAGAAGCGCCCAAACCCGATCAGGATGCTCGCGATCTTCGCCCGCCGAAGCGAGCGCCAACGCGGCCAGCGCCTCGCGCAAGGATGCGAGCTCGCGTTCGCATTCGTCGCATCCTGCCGCCAGATGCTGTGCGAGCGCGTGCGCCTCTTCGCCCTCGAGCCGGTCGAGAGCGTACAGTGGCAGCAGCGCTTTCAGTTCCTCGTGAGTCATCACGCCTACTCGACGCGCCCCTTGAGCGCATCACGAAGTTTTATCATTGCCGCGCGCATCCGGCTTTTCACAGTGCCCAGCGCGATACCGGTGCGGTCTGCGATTTCCGACTGCGAAAGATCCGAGAAATAGGCAAGTTCAAGCAACTCGCGTTCTTCGCTTTTGAGGGAGGCGAGGGCGTCGCCGACCTGGCGTCGGCGCTGTGCGCTGTGAATTTCGAGCGTCGGATCATCTGACATCGTCTCGGCGGCCGGATCCTCATCGGTGCGTTCGCGCGACTTGCGCGCGCGCAGGCGATCGATCGCGCGGCTACGCGCCAGCATCATCACCCATGCTGCGACGGAGCCGCGTCCGCGATCGAAGCGCGCCGAGTCGCGCCACACCTGCCACAGCACGTCGGCGGCAACCTCTTCGGCATCGGCCTGATTGCCTACGATCCTGTGCGCAACGGCGGTCACGGCGAAACCGTAGCGTTGATGAAAGGCCCGCAACGCATCCTGCCTGCCGGCCGCCATCTCGCCGATCAATTCCTCGTCGGGTTTCCGGTTAGCGACGACGCTGGCCACGTATCCCTACCCTGATATACGTCGCGGAGGTTCCGGTGGATTGCGCTGGTGATTGGCGCATCGTTCAAATCTCGCTGGCGTCCGTCAAGGCGAAAGCCATGAAGCGGACGATAAATCAGTTATGCGAGGTGCGCAAGAAACTATCTCGGCCCAGAGCGCGGTTTGCCTCGCGATCAGGCCGCATATACGAAAGAGAGAGGCGCAAACGCCGCCTCGTCCGTCTGAAATGAACCCTCCAGCGCAACTCAACACCTGGCAGCCCGAATCATACGACCGCAACGCAAGGTTCGTGAGTGACCTTGGCGAGCCTGTGCTCGCGATGCTGCGGCCGGTCGCGGGTGAGCGAATCCTAGACCTCGGATGCGGCGATGGCGTATTGACGGAAAAGGTTGTCGCGTCTGGCGCGAAGGTGGTCGGCGTCGATGCGTCCGAGGCGATGGTCGCGGGAGCCTGCGCGCGTGGTCTTGATGCACGTGTCGTCAACGGACAGTCGCTGCGGTTCGAGTCCGAGTTCGACGCGGTGTTCTCCAACGCGGCGCTGCACTGGATGCGCGAGCCCGACAGCGTGCTGGCCGGAGTGGCGCGCGCGCTGAAGCCGGGCGGGCGATTCGTCGGCGAGTTCGGCGGGCACGGATGCGTAGCCGCGATAATCGTTGCGCTCGAAGCGGTGCTCGCACGCCGCGGCATCAGCGGCTCGGCGCAAATTCCGTGGTATTTCCCGACCGCCGACGACTACCGGGAGAGATTGGAGCGCGCCGGCTTCGCTATCGATTACCTCGCGATCATTCCGCGGCCCACGCCGCTGCCCACCGGAATCGAAGGATGGCTCGATACCTTTGCCGAGAATTTTCTCCGCCCGCTTCAACCCGCCGATCGAAAAAAGGCGCTGGCCGAAGCGATCGAGCTGCTGCGGCCTGTTCTATGCGACGAGCGCGGCCGCTGGACTGCGGATTACATCCGCCTGCGTTTCGCCGCGCACCTGATCGATAAAGCACCACGCTGAGATAATCCGACGGCGCGGTTACGCGCGCTCGATAAGATGACGTCCCGGGCCGAGCTGTGCGCCACGCAGCGGAGCATCCTCGAAGCGCAGGGTCGCATCGACGCCCGCGGGTAGCGTCACTTCGCCGCCGCGGTCGCGATCAAGTGCGATCTCGATCATTCCTTTGGGAGTGGGGACCGCGCCCTCGAGATGGCGTAGCGCGCCGAACAGCGGGGCGATTTCCGTCTCGGTAAATCCCGGCTTTGACGGACGCACCCCCAGCACGTGCGTGGTCAGGTCGTAGGTGGGAGTTGCCGACCATGCGTGGCAGCGGCTGCCGGTTCCGGAGCGCGCGTTCCAGTATTCCTCGAACGCGGTGTTGCCGCGCTCGATTTGCGGCCACCATTTGAGGCATCGTTCGGCGAGCAGATCGCGCCGGCCCGCGCGCGTAATCGCGTCGTGTACAAGATGCGAGAAAAATGGCTGCGCCGCGACGACGTTTCTGTCCGGACTGAACTCGCCGTACTCTGCCGGATCCATCCGCTGAGCCACATAAGCGACCTGATTGTCGGAGATGGTCGGAGTCACGACCAGGCGCGACTCGTCGAGGATGTAGTCCAGGATTCGCGGCCATCGCTCGCGCGGGGCGCATCCGCTCGCAATCGCGATCGCGTTGGTCTGCTGGCTCACGCGCTCGTGCGGCCCGTTCGAATCGGCGGCATCGACGTACACGCCCCTGCGATCGTCCCACAACAGCTCGAAAGCGTTACGGGTGCGAAGTGCACGGGCGCGAGCGGCGGCGGCCATACGCGTATCGCCGAGGGCGCTGTCGGCGAGCAGTGCGAAGTCTTCCAGGGCGGCGGCGTAGAGCGCGTCAATCGCGCCGGTGACTTCAGCGCGTTCGGTCATCGCCCAATCGATGAACATCCATCCGGGCATCCCGCGGATCAGGCCGTCGTTGGCACGATAGCGTTCGAACGCGTTGAGGGCTCCCAGAGCCACCGGGGCGAGCTCGCGGATCAGATCGGCATCGCCGGAATATTCGAAGTAACGGGCCAGCGCGCGCACCCAATGCAGCGAGTAATCCGGAATTGTGGTCGAGGCAGTGGCGAAATCGCCCGCGGCGACCATCGCGAGCAATCCATCGGCCCGCGCCGAATGTGCACAGATTCGGAGATGACGCCGCACCAGCCGCCAGTCGGTATTTGTGACGAAGCTCAGCAGCGCGTGAATATAGGAATCGCCGAGCCATGCGCGTTGCTCGCGGCCGGGGCAGTCAACAAACGCATCGGACGAGCACAGGTCTAGCGTGCGCGCGCCGACCCTCCAGATTTTGTTCAGGCGCAGATCGTCGCATTCAAAGCGCGCGTCGCCACTGCGCGGATAGCGCCGCTCGATAGCGCCAGCGGATTCGACCGTCGCGCCGCCGTGCGTGACAACGGTCAAGTAGCGGAACCCAACCGTCTCGAATCCTTCGACCCGTTCCAATTCGCGCCCGCCCAGGATGTAGCGGCTCGCGTAGAATCGCGGTGCAATTTCGGCGGTGCCGTCGCTGCGCAGATCCTCGCCCACATAAACGTCGGCGATAGATCCTGCCGGTCCGTGCACGACGAGCCACGGAGTTGCGAGCGTGATCGCGCTGGCGTCATAGGTGATTGCATTGGAGTCGGCGCCGGGTTGTGTGTCGGCCGCTGGATAGGCGGTCAGCGGATCGTCGCCCGCGCGGGCCGACACAGAGCGGCGGCCGAGTTCGGCAAGCGCGACCGGAATCGCGGTGAGCGGCGCGATATCGGCGGTCTCGGGCGCGGAGTAGGGCTCCACCGGAATTCGCAGGCGATTGGGCGCGAAGGTCGCCGCCATCAACTCGACCGCGTTCTCCCACGAGGAATCGTCGAAGTCCGCGCCGGTCCATCCGCGCGGAACCTTCGCGCCATCAAGAATCTCGAGTGGAGGCTGCGGCAGAATCGGTGGTGTAGGAACCTCCTGACGATAGGGCGCGTCCGCGGCTTTCCAGGTTCGATCGGATATCAGATCGATTGCGGGAGCTTCGAAAGCGAACGAACCGAATCCGAGCGTGAAACTCGCGGGCGCGGGAAGCCACCACGGCGTCGGCGCGCCGTAAAATCGAACCAGCGCCGCGATCGTGTTGTGTCCGCGCACCAGCATCGGAGCGAGATCGATCTCCGTCCACGCCAGGCGCGCGGGAGTGGAGCGAGCGGGGCCGCGCGCGACCTCAATTCCGTTAACGTACAGAATGAGACGCGAGTCCGCGGTAACGCGCGCGGGAACCGAGGCCGCAATGACGGCGAGGTCGACGGATTTGCGCAGGTAGCAGAAGCGATTCCACGTCTCGCGCGGAGGAATCGGGTTCGAAGCGACGGCGGCGACCCGGCGCAGTTTTGACGGCGCCCAGATCCATCGCGCGTTCCACAAGATCGGCCATCCGCGATTCGCCATCACCGGTTCCTCAATAGGGGCGCGCCGGCTTGCCGATAATCTCGCGCGCCACCAGAAGCTTCATAATCTGCGCGGTACCGTCGCCGATCTCGAGGCCAATCACGTCGCGCATGCGCTGCTGATGCGGCAGCTCGAGGCTGAAGCCCATGTGCCCGTGCAAGAGCAGGCAGTGATGCAGCACGCGCGCGCAGAGTTCCGGCGCGAGCCACTTGGCGCCAGCCGCGATCCATCCGTGCGGCAGCCCGCGGTCGCGAAGCCATAACGCCTCGTAGCAGAGCAGCCGCGCGGCGCGCAGCTCGACCGCCGCTTCGGCGAGCGGAAACGACACGCCCTCGAACCGAGCAAGGCTTCCGCCGAACGCGTCGCGCCCCGCAACGTACGCGCAAGTCTCTTCGACGCTTTGCTCGGCCGCGCCAATACACATCAGGCCGATCAGCGAACGGCTGAAATCGAAACCCTGCATCACCTGGACGAAGCCCGCGCCCTCTGCGCCGACGCGCGCCGCAGCCGGCACGCGGACCGCGTCAAAGAAAATCGAGCCGCGGCCGATCGCGCGCGACCCGAGATCGCGAAAACGCGCGCGCGAGACGCCCGGCGAATTGAGATCGACGTAGAACGCCGTGACTCCGTGCGCGCCTTGTTCGAGCGTGCCGGTGCGCGCCATAAGCAGGGCGGTCGCGGCCGACGAGGAAAATGAAATCGAAGTCTTCTCTCCATCAAGGATGTAATGGTCGCCGTCGCGACGCGCGGAGAGCTTTACGTGCGCGGCGTCGGAACCGCCGGAGGGCTCCGTGACGGCGAGCGCCGCGATCACTTCGCCGCGGCAGATCGGCGGCAGATACTCTGACAGTTGGCGCTCGTCTCCGCTGCGCGCGATGACGGCGCCGACCAGCGCGGCAATTAACAGCACGTAAGCGGCATTGAAATCACCGCGCGCGATTTCCTCGTGCGCGATCCCGAGCGAGACAAAGTCCAACGCTGAGCCGCCAGTCGCAGCCGGCACCATCGGTGCGAGCAGGCCCATTGCTCCGAGCTTTCTGACCAGTGCTGGCGGCAGGTCCGCGTCGCGGTCGCGCGATTGATATTCGGGCAAGAGCTCGCGTATCGAGAACTCGCGCAGGGTCGTCTGCAAAAGTTGTTGCTCGGGCGATAGTCCAAAATCCATGATGGCTCTCAGTTTGGGATGCCGGACGCGGGAGCGGAGGGCGCGGAATTTGGCGGAGCCGCAATCGACGGCAGGTTCTGCAAGCCGGCTCCGCCGGCGGGCATGATCTGCGTCACGCCGCTGTCGCCCTCCTGCTCGGAGCCGACTTGGTCCTGATAATGCTGCATCACTTGCTTCTTGATTTCGTCGGGTGAGACCTGCGGCGAGACGCCTTCGCTGCGCGCCCATTTGGCTCGATCTTCGGGTGACATGTTGAGCCAGATTTGGCTCGCCTCAGCCGAATGGCCGTGATTGAGCGCGTCGAGGTACTGCTGCTGCGGAGTCGCGCTATGACCGAAGGGCCAGCATCCCGCCAGCGCAATGGCGCATGCGAGCGCGGCGAGTACGCCAAAGGCCGCGGCGGGTAGGTTCGAGCGGTTTCGTGAGGCATGCATTGCAGGTTCAGAACGTCACGACGCTGCGAATCGACTTGCCCGCATGCATCAAATCGAACGCGTCGTTGATTCGCTCAAGCGGCATCGTATGCGTTATCAGGTCGTCGATATTGATCCGGCCTTCCATGTACCAATCGACTATTTTCGGAACGTCGCGGCGTCCGCGCGCCCCGCCGAATGCGGTGCCTTTCCAGGTGCGGCCGGTGACGAGCTGGAACGGACGCGTCGAAATTTCCTCGCCTGCTCCGGCGACGCCGATTATCACGCAAGTGCCCCATCCGCGATGACAGCACTCGAGCGCCTGGCGCATCAGCTTGACATTGCCCACGCACTCGAACGCGTAGTCCGCGCCGCCACGCGTCAGGTCGATCAGGCAGGGTACCAGCTCGCCCTTCACCTCGGCGGGATTTACGAAGTCGGTCGCGCCGAACTTGCGCGCGATCGCCTCACGCGCCGGATTCAGATCGATCGCGACGATCATCCGGGCACCCGCAAGCCGCGCGCCCTGAATTACGTTGAGTCCGATCCCGCCGATCCCGAACACGGCGACCCGATCACCGGGAGCGACTTTGGCGGTGTTGATCACCGCGCCGATTCCGGTCGTCACGCCGCATCCGATGTAACAGATCTTGTCGAATGGCGCGTCGGCGCGAACTTTCGCCAGCGCAATTTCGGGTACGACGGTGTAATTCGCGAAGGTCGAGGTGCCCATGTAGTGATGGATCATCCGGCCGCCGCGCGAGAAACGGCTGGTGCCGTCGGGCATGAGGCCTTTGCCCTGGGTCTCTCGAATCGCGACGCACAGATTGGTTTTGCCCGACAGGCACGCCTCGCAGTTGCGGCATTCGGGAATATAGAGCGGGATTACGTGATCGCCGCGCGCAAGCGTGGAGACGCCCGCGCCGATCTCGACGACGACGCCCGCGCCTTCGTGGCCCAGGATCGCGGGAAACAGTCCTTCAGGATCCTTACCTGAGAGCGTGAATGCGTCGGTGTGGCAGACTCCGGTGGCCTTGATTTCGACCAGAACCTCGCCCGCCCTGGGACCCTCGAGATCAACTTCGGTGATTTCGAGCGGTGCGCCCGCCCGCGATGCGACTGCGGCTTTAACCTTCACTATCCTCACTTCTACGCGCCGCGCCCCGGAACGTCCATCGCGGATTCAGTTCGCGCCGAAATCGCCCAGATCCATGTTCGTAAACGTCTGCCGCGTCATCTCGTGCGTCGCGCCCAATGTCATGCTGACAGGGTTTTCGCCTTTCATCTCCATGTGGTAATCGCGGCGGCTGAATCTGTTCAGCAGGAACGGTAAGCCCTCTCCGTCAAGGGCCATCGGCGAATCGGAGATCTGGAAATGAAGATGCGGCTCGGTTGAATTTCCCGAGTTGCCCAGAAGTCCGAGCACCTGAGCGTCTTTCACGCGGTCGCCCGGCTTCACCCGTACCGTACCCGGAATCATGTGCGCGTAAAGCGCGTAGTGCCCGCCGCCCAAGTCCTCGATCACCGAGTTTCCGGCGATATTCGCAAGCGTGATCGTCACCGCCATAGTGGGCGAGTTCGGCACGTTCTCCGGGATGCCGTCGAGGACGGATACGACTCGTCCGTCGCCGACGGCATGAATCTCGGATCGGTAGGCGTGGTAATTGCGATTTTCTTTGGGATCGCCGTGAAACGAATTTCCGTCCGGACCGAGCTTAACCCAATCGACCGCATAGCGCTCCGGGATAGCGATCACCGGGCCGAGCGCGATAATCGTGCGGCGATGAATCGAGTCGTTCGCAGGGCCGTTAGGCGTCCACCAGTTATCGCCGCGCAGCGGTGAAGAGATAACGATCGGCGAGGAGTGGCTGACGTCGACTACGGCGGCCGCGACCTCCTGGCGGGTATCCGGCTTACCGTCCACCTCGACCTCGAGGGTGTTAAAGACTTTCGCACCGGGATCGCGGTTGAGAAACACAAACAACACTCCGGCAGCCGCCGGCTTGAGCACGGGATCCTGCGGGGTCAGCGCGTTACCGGCGACCAGGCTGAACATGTGCCGCAGCGCGTCGCCCGAGAAGCTCTGGTCCGACGCGCCGGCAGCACTACCGGGCGGTTCACCTGGCGACAGCTTGAGCTCGTCGATTCGCACGGTCTGGCTATTGAAGTTCGAGACGTACAGTTCGTATGCGACATGCGGCTTGCCGTCGCCGTCGAACATTACCGTGGGAACCGGCCGAGCGATCACGGCGATTTTGAGCGGCAGCCCCGTCGCGCCATACGCGGCAGTAGCGGCTATCGCGACGATCGCAGCCACGGTGAGGATTCGCTTTACGAAATTGGTCATCTACTGATGCGCCTTTACGAATTCGATCACCGCGGCATTGAACTCGGCGGGATATTCGGTGAAGAACAGATGGCCGCCGGGAAGCTCGATGAGTTTCGCGCCAGGAATCCGGGCTGCGATCAGCTTCGAGTTCTCAGGCGGCACCAGAATATCGTCGCGACCCGTCATCACCATCGTGGGCAGATGAATCTCTCCCAGCCGTTTGCTTACATCATATTTCATGACGGCTTCGATCTGGCGCTGATACGCGAATGGCGGGATCAGGTACTGCATGCGGATGCGTTCGTGCTTGTCGATAATCTCGCGGCGATTCTCAATTGCGTTGTCGGTGAATGCCGAACGTTGCTGGACGCGCCGCTGTTCGGCGTTGGCTTTTTCGCCCGCGAGCAGCGCCTCCATCACCTCAGGAGCAGCGCGCACTGCTTCGGCGCCGCCGAAAGTGGTGCATCCGACGATGAGGCAGGAAAGCTTCGCCTGATGCGCCAGGGCGAACTCCTGCGCGATCATCCCGCCCATCGAGATTCCGAGCAGCGCGGCGCGCCGGATACCAAGCGCGTCCATCAAGCCAGCGGTCTCGTCGGCCATCTGCCCCAGTGAGTAGGGCGCGTCGGGCTTGTCGGTTCTTCCTGCGCCGCGGTTGTCGAAAACGACGACGCGAAAGTGGCGCGAGAACTCGGGAACCTGCTCGTACCATGCGGTCAGGTTCGAGCCGAGCCCGCGGATCATCACCAGGGTCTGCGGGCCGTCGCCGTGAATCTCGTAGTAGATTTCGATATCGCCGATTCGTTGTCTGGGCATGGCCGCGAATCTAGCGCCGCTTGCGCGCGATGCCAACCGATGCGAGTCAGCTACGCGGGCGCATCCACCGTCAGTGCGGGAATGCGCGCGGGCGGCAGATTGTCGTGGAGATCGGCCAGAAGATCAGACTTGATTTTGCGGTAGCCGGCGTCATTCCAGAGATTTTGCCATTGCAGAGGATCGTCACTCAGGTTGTACAGCTCGCCCTCGGTACCTTCGTAGCGAATATCCGGCACCGGGTTCGGGCGACGCAATGCCTGGTACAGCAGCGCCAGGTTGAAGCCCGTGTCGCGAGTGGATTTCTCGTACGCGGTCAAAAGCCATCCGTCGCGATAAATCGACCGCAGGTGCATCCCGATTTGCGCGAATTGGCTGTCCCATTCGGTGATGACCCGTTGTCGCGCCGATCCCGATTTGACCGGCAGCGGCGCGCCTTGCATCCAGTCCGCGCGCGGCACGCCCGCGATTTCGCAGAACGTGGGCGCAAGGTCGAGGTGGCCTACGGGTTCGGTAATTTCCGCGGGAACGACTCCCGCCGACGGCGCCGGACGCCAGATAAACGGCACGCGCATGAGCGCATCCACGTGATACGGCCCCTTGAACATCAGGCCGAAGTCGCCTTGCAGCTCGCCGTGATCGGTGGTGAAGAAGATGTCGGTGTCGCGGGCCCATCCGCGCTCCGTGATTCGCTTGATCACGCGTGCGCATGCTTCATCGATCAACTCGTTCTTGACGTGGATGAGCGCGTTGATTTCGCGCACCTGGTCGTGGGTCATCTCGCACGGCACGAAGGTCATTGCGCCGCCTTCGTCGTTTCCAAAGCGTCCTTGGTACCAGTCGAGCCAGTGGCGCGGTTTCCCGGCGAGAATCTTTTCGATTTTCTCGCGCGAGCCCGGATGCCCCGGCGGGAGGTCGAGATCGCGCCAATTGATGCGCCGCGCCTCGCTGGCCGGCGGATCCCACGGATGGTGCGGATCGGGGAAGCTCATCCAGATGAACCAGTCTTCGTTCTGGCCGAGCTGATCAATATAGGCGACGGTGCGATCTGCGACCCAGTCGGTGTGATAGTGCCCGCGAGGTATCGGGTTGTAGCCTACTTCCGGAGCGCCGGTGTCGCCGCCGCTCTTGTTGCTGAGCATCGTGACGAACCCGGCGACCTCTTCGGGAAAGTTGTCGCGTAGCCACTTGGTGTAGTGCCATCGCCCCATCGGCCCATGCATCGCGAGCTCCATATGCTCGAAGCCGCGATACGGTCCAAAGCTGCCTTGGTCTGCCATGGTGTTCTCGAACCATCGTCCGCTCGGGTCGAAGAGCGGCTCGAAATGCGCCTTGCCGATAAGCGCGGTCCGGTAGCCTCCCTTGTCATGCAGCCATCGCGCAACGCTCGGGGCATCGGCCGGCAGCGGCACGCCGTTGGAGAACACGCCGTGAGTGCGCACGTACTGCCCGGTGATCATCGTCGAGCGCGCGGGCATGCAGACCGTGTTCTGATTGTGGGCGCGGCGATAATTTATCCCCGAAGCGGCAAGAGCGTCGGCGCAAGGAGTGCGCGCGATCTTTCCGCCATTGCATCCGAGCGAGTCGTATCTCTGCTGATCGGTGGTGATAAACAGGATCTTTCGGCCCATGGCAGTTGCTCCAGACGATCAGCGCAGTACATCGGTCAGAGTGCGGCATGCGATGAGGGCGGTGCGCTCGAGTCCCGCCTCGCGATCCCCATGAATCTGCTGGTACTCGGCGCTCGTCACCATCTCGATAAAAGCGCGCGGACTCGGATACTGGACAATCGCGACGGCGTCCCATTCGTCACTCGGCTCGCCAACCAACAGATGCGCCGGCCTGCCCATCCATAGCACGCGGCCCCCTCGCGCTTCGACCAGCTTCGTCGCCGCGTCGCCGTAACGCCGGTACGCGTTGGCGCCGGTGCCGCTCGCGCCGTCGGCCACAGCCTTGAACTTCAGCAGGTTGAGCATCACGACCGGGCCATCGTCGGGGTCGGCCATCAACGCTTGAAATGCCTCAGGATTGGGAACGATAGAACTCATATTACGTGGTGCTCCTTGGGAATCTGGTGCGGCAACGGTTATTACATTCACAATGCAAATACAATCCGAGCGCGAGGAGCTTTCCGCGGCTTGCCGTCCGCTGGACGAATGCGGGGGGAACCTTGGTACAGTGAAACCGTAAACGAGCTTTATAAGGAGAGATTCCAAATGCGTGCCGCAGTAATGCGTAACAAGAAGCTGGTCGTCGCCGATATTCCGGTTCCGGAGCCGGGCCCGGGCGAAGTAATTGTGAAAACTCTCGCGTGCGGAATCTGCGGATCGGATCTCCACGCGCTGAAACATGCAGAGAAAATGGTCGAGAGCTCCAAACGCGCGGGCGCCGCGTTCGTGATGGACTTGAAGCGCGACATCGTGATGGGCCACGAGTTTTGCGCCGAGGTTGCGGACTTTGGACCCGGCACGCAGAAGCGCCTCAAGGCCGGGACGCGAGTCTGCTCTTTCCCGGTCCTGATTCGTTCGACCGGAGTCGAGACGGTCGGCTACTCGAACGAGAATCCGGGCGGTTACGGCGAATTCATGCGGCTGACCGAGGCGTTGCTGCTCGAGGTTCCCAACGGCCTCTCGACCGAACGCGCTGCGCTGACCGAGCCGATGGCGGTTGGATTTCACGCGGTGCAGAAGGCGCATCTGACACCGGACGATGCGCCGCTGGTTATCGGATGCGGTCCTGTCGGTCTCGCGGTGATAGCGGCACTGAAGCTCAAGGGGCAGCATCCTATTGTTGCAGCGGATTTTTCGCCGCGCCGCCGCGAGCTTGCGCTCAAGATGGGCGCCGATTTCGTCGTCGATCCGAAGGAGAAATCGGCGTACGAAAGCTGGAAGCAGGTTGCGACCTACAGCGATCCGTCGAAAGCGCCGCCAGTACAACCCTGGATGCCGGGGCCGGCGCTGCGTCCGTCAGTGATTTTCGAATGCGTTGGGGTGCCGGGAGTAATTGAATCGATCATGTCGGGCGCGCAATCGGGTGCGCGGATCGTGGTCGTCGGCGTGTGCATGGAACGCGATTCGTTCGAGCCGATGCTCGGCATCACCAAGGAATTGAACGTGCAGTTCGTGCTCGGATACACGCCCGAGGAATTCGGCGAAACGCTGTTCAATATCGCGCAGGGAAAGACCACCGCCGATCCGCTGATCACAGGCAAGGTCGGAGTCGAAGGCGTTGCGCAGGCGTTCGAGGATCTCGGTTCGCCCGAGCATCACGCCAAGATCCTGGTCGAGCCGTGGCGTAGCTGAGAACGGGAGAATCCGCGATGCCCTCATTGGCTGGCAAGAGTACGATCATAACCGGCGGCGGATCGGGAATCGGCCGCGCGACCGCGCTGATTGTGGCGCGCGAAGGCGCGCGCGTGATTATCGGCGACGTTTCCGAGCGCGACGGCGCCGAGACGGTGCGGATGGTCCGCGAGCAAGGCGGCGAGTCCGAGTTCGTCCGCTGCGATGTTGCGCGCGCGGCCGACGCCGATGCGCTGGTCGCGGCCGCGGTGAAGAAATTCGGGCGGCTCGATTGCGCATTCAATAACGCCGGAATCGCCGGTGCGCAGCGCAAGACCGCCGACTACGGCGAAGAAGAATGGGATCGGATCATGGCGGTGAATCTCAAAGGCGTATGGCTGTGCATGCGCGCCGAGATTCGCCAGTTCCTCGCGCAGAAGTCGCCCGGTGCGATCGTGAACACCGCCTCAGCGGCGGGCCTGGTCGCGTCGCACTCGATGCCGGCGTACACGGCGGCCAAGCACGGCGTCGTGGGGCTGACAAAATGCGCGGCGATCGAGTACGCGCGCGCCGCGATCCGGATCAACGACGTATGCCCCGGCGTGGTCGATACTCCGCTCGTGGCTGGCATGATCGCAGAGCAGCCCAAGCTGGCGGGACGGCTGGACCAGGTCGAGCCGGTAGGGCGCAAGGCGCGCGCCAGCGAGATCGGCGAAGCGGTAGCGTGGTTGCTCAGCGACGCCGCGTCGTTCGTGACCGGCGCATCGATCTCGGTGGACGGTGGATTGACCGCGGTCTAGCCCGCGATGCTTTCGCTCGACCCGTTTATCGAGGCCTCAGAGCTGCGCGATCTGATCCGCACGGGAGAGATGCGCCCACGCGAGGTCGCCGAGTTTTTTCTGGCGCGAATCGAGCGGCTAAATCCAGATCTTGGCGCGTACATGATCGTCACCGCCGAGCGCGCGCTCGCGGAGGCCGATCGAATTGAAGCCGAGCGCCGCAACGCGCGCGCCCTGCCGTTGTATGGAGTTCCATATTCGCTGAAAGATTTGACGCCCATCAGGGAAATACCAAACACGCTGGGCTCGAAGAATTTCGCTGATTCCATTCCGCCCGAGGACGCGATTATTGCCGCGCGACTGCGCGAGGCCGGCGGAGTTCTGCTTGGCAAGACCGCGACTCCCGAGTTCGGTGGAAGGCCTACGACTGAGGGCGGACTATGCGGGATCGCCCACAATCCGTGGAATGGGGAGTTCAACGCCGGCGGATCGAGCGGGGGCGCCGCTGCGCAAGTCGCCGCGGGCCTTGGTCCTCTGGCCGAAGGTAGCGACGGTGGCGGCTCGATTCGCGGCCCCTCGTCGAACTGCGGCGTGGTCGGCATCAAACCCTCACGCGGGCGGCTCACCTATGCGCCGCATCGGGGCGAGGCGTGGGGCGGATTCGCGACGCGCGGACCGATTGCGCGCTCGGT
>JBAPSR010000004.1:0-3433 GCA_049281755.1 Binataceae bacterium (SeqCode) | reverse complement strand
TATGGCTCGAAATGACGATTGGGGGCTGGACTGAGACTGCGATACTTATGCCCCCAGCCCACATCCGTCATTTCGACCGAAGGGAGAAATCCCGAGGCGCTCGTGCACTCACCGGCGAATACTGCGGAAGCCGGGGCCGAGCACGGAGTTTCTTCGGCCTCGCTAAGCACAGGCTCTCGCGCGGCAAAAACGTGCCTGCAATGACAGACCTCGGCGCTCTCGCGCGGGAAAGGCGCTGATGCTATAACAAACGGTCTACGCGTTCCCGGCGTGGCTTGACGGAATCGGGGTGTAGCTCAGCCTGGCCAGAGCACTGCGTTCGGGACGCAGGAGTCGCTGGTTCAAATCCAGTCACCCCGACCACTTTTCTCACCGCGAACCTCAAGTCATCATGCTTACCCTCATCGTTCTGGTTATCGGCGCGTACCTGATCGGCTCGATCCCGTTCGGCGTGATCGTCGGGCGGATGCGCGGGTTCGACCCCCGCGCTGTCGGCTCGGGAAATATCGGGATGACCAACGTCGCGCGCGCGGGTGGCGCCAGCGCCGCGATCATCACGTTCGTCGGCGATCTCCTCAAAGGAGCGTTGCCGGTCCTCTTCGCGCGTCTGGCGGGCTTCGGTCCCGCCGCCATCGCATGGACCGCGCTCGGCGCGTTCGTCGGCTCGATCTGCTCGGTCTTCCTGCGCTTTCGCGGCGGCAAGGGCGGCTCGGCGGCGCTTGGAATCTGGCTCGTGATTTCGCCGCTCGCCGTCCTGATCGCCGCTGCCGCGTTCGCGATTGTATTCGTGATCTTCCGGATCATGTCGCTCGCGTCTCTGGCTGCCGTGATCGTGGGGCCCCCTGCCGTCGCCTTGCTGCACCTGCCGAGCCCTTATTTGCTGCTTATTATCGTCATAACCGCGCTGATGTTGTTGCGGTTTCACTCGAATATCGCGCGCCTGATTCGCGGCGAGGAACCGGTGTTTTGGCCCAAGCGCAAATCCGACGGCGCCGCGGCGTGACCTGCGATGCCTGCCGATGCATCGTTCGCCCGCCAGATGTGCATTGTTATCAGCCGATCGGGGGTGCCTGCGATGGATTCGGCTCGCCTCCGCGATGGCATCGCGATTGCCTGTCGATAGACGCAGGCCGGCGCCCTCGGCGGGCACTTGCGCAACCCACCCCGATGGGGAAAAGGTAAGAGAGCCTCCGCGTGACCGCCCAAGCGCCGCGTCGGACCGCTGAAGGATCGAAAGGAGCCATATGTGGAAGGTTGAGGCGATCATCAAGCCGTTCAAGCTCGATGAAGTCAAGGAAGCCCTCTCGAGTATCGGAGTGCAGGGCCTTACGGTCAGCGAAGTCAAAGGCTTCGGCCGCCAGAAGGGGCACACCGAGCTCTATCGCGGCGCGGAGTACGTGGTTGATTTCCTGCCCAAGGTGAAGCTCGAAATAATCGTGGCGGATGAGCTCATGCCGCAGCTGGTCGAGACGATCGAGCGTGCGGCGCGCACCGGCAGAATCGGCGACGGAAAGATTTTCGTAATGCGGATCGAGGAAGTCGTCCGCATCCGCACTGGTGAACGCGGCAGCAACGCACTCTAGTTGCGCACGCGCGCGCCGCAGCAGATCGAACAATCCGACACGGCGGTTGGCCTCCAACCGCCGTGTTTTTCATTCATAAAGACGCAGGCGCTACGACGCCTTGCGGTAGTCGCGGGGGGCGGTGCCGATTACGCCCGCCGCTTCCAGCTCGGCTAGTTCCGCGTCGGTCATCTTTAGCAGGCTGCGGAAGACTTCGGCGTTGTGCTCGCCCAGCAGCGGAGCGGGGACCTCTTGCGAGGCCGGCGTAGCCGACATCCGCGCTACTGCTCCGGGATACAGATGCGTTCCGACCACCGCGCGTTCGACCGGCACGAAATAGCCGCGATCCTGTAGCTGCGCGTCGCCGAGCACCGCCGGCGCGGAGTTTACCGGGGCGGCATAGACACTCGCCGCGCGCAGGCGCGTCATCGCTTCTTCGATCGAAACCGTGCCGAGGGCGCGGGTCAGCTCGGCGTCGAGCGCGTCTTCATTGGCCTTGCGGCTCGCGGCGTCGATAAAGCGCGCCTGGGTCGCGAGGTTCGCGAGTCCGAGCGTGTGCGCCAGTGCGCGCCATTGATCGTCGCTCTGTGCGGCAATCGCGATCCATCCATGCTCTTCGCCGCCGGCGCATCGGAAGATTCCGTGCGGTGCGAACTCCGGATGCCGATTTCCGCGCGGCGCGGGCACTTTGCCCGTGAGCTGATACTCGAGGATCGGCCCGGCGAGCAGCGGGATAACGCCCTCGACCTGTGCGAGCTCGATCCATTGTCCGCGTCCGGTTTTTTCGCGCTCGTGCAGCGCCGCGAGAATCCCGAAGGTGCCGGTCAGCCCGCCTACCGGATCGCCGAGCGCATTGGAGAGCGTGTAGGGCTGCTCGCTGTCGTGATAGCGCGCAAGGCCGGTCACGCCCGCCATCGCCTCGACCGTGTTGCCGTAGCCGCGCGAGAAAGTTTCAGGACCGCCGTACCCGAACGACGGCATCGAGATCATGATCAGCCGCGGATTCAGCGGCGCCAGAATTTCGTAGGTCAGCCCGAAGCGCTCCATCACGCCGGGGCTGTAGTTCTCGATCAGAATATCGCAGTGCGCGACGAGCCGCTTGACCAACTCGATTCCGCGCGGATTCAAAAGGTCGAGAGTCACCCCTAGCTTGCCGCGATTGACGGTGTTGTAGGTCGACGCGCGCTCTATCGGCTGCATCTCCGGCGGCGCCATCGAGAGCGAGCCGCGCCACCAGTCGAAGTAGTGCGTGTCTTCGACCTTGATCACCTGCGCGCCCATCTCGGCCAGCATCTGGCCCGCGAGCGGCCCGGCCCATCCCATCGAGAGGTCGAGCACGCGAATTTTTTGCTCGAATACCGTAGTCATGCTGATACCCTCGCGATTACGCCCGAACGCGCCAGCGTTTCGAGCCCGTCCGCGCCGACTCCCGGCAGCGCTCCCAGGACCTGGCGATTGTGCTCGCCCAGGCGCGGCGCGGGACGCGTCGGTTCCGGGTGATGCGTATGCAGCCGCAGCGGAGCCCCAGGAATGCGAATCCTGCCGAGCGCGGGATCATCGACCGTCTCGAAATATTCTCGCGCTCGCGTCTGCTCCCATTCGAGGACTTCGGCGACGCTCGGAATCGGCACCAGCGGAATCGCGCGCGCCTGCCCCTCGCGATAGAGCCATCGGCGATCGTGTTCGAGAAAAAAGCGCGCGACGATATCCAGCAGCGCGTCGTTACTGACCATCCGCTTGAGCGCGCTGTTGAAGCGCTCGTCAGTCACCAACTCCGGCCGCTGCATCAGATCGCACAGCCCCTGGAACTGTTTATCGGTCACGCACTGGAGTCCGGCGTATCCGTCGCGGCATTTGAGCGTGACGATCAG
>JBAPSR010000003.1:0-11489 GCA_049281755.1 Binataceae bacterium (SeqCode) | reverse complement strand
CTGCATCGAGACCGGATACTCCGGCGCAAGCGCGCTCGCATTGTTCAGCGCCGCGAGCTCGGCGGCTTCAAGATGAAGCCCGACCGCGCCGAGATTCTGATCGTTCTGCTCTGTCGTCCGCGCGCCGTAGATGACCGAGCTGACTCCCGGCTGCTGATTGACCCACGCGAGCGCGACCTGCGCGATACTGCGGCCGCGTTCCTTGGCCACCTGCTCGACCGCTTCGAGCGTGCGGTAGTTGCGCTCGTTCGCGAGCCGTCCCCACATGTCCTGCTTGGCGAGCCGGCTGTCCTCCGGCGGCTTCTCTCCCGAGTGATACTTGCCGGTCAGGAATCCGCCGCCGAGCGGACTCCATGGGATAACGCCGATCCCCTCTTCGCGAATCATCGGCATCAGCTCGCGCTCGATATCGCGCGAGATCAGGCTGTATTGCGGTTGCAGCGAGTCGAAACGCGCATAGTTGAACTTATCGCTGACCCACAAGCTCTTCATCAGCTGCCACGCGGTAAAATTCGACGCGCCGATATACCGCACCTTGCCCTGCCGGACCAGGTCGTCGAGCGCGCGCATCGTCTCTTCGATCGGAGTTTCGAAGTCCCACGAATGCACCTGGTACAGATCGATGTAGTCGGTCTGCAGGCGTGCGAGGCTGCGCTCGACCTCGGCCATGATATGCCCGCGCGACAGTCCGATATCGTTGGGCGCGACCTTCTTTCCGATGAAGACGTTGGCGTTGAAGCGCACCTTGGTCGCGATCACCAGTGAGTCGCGTTTGCCCTTGGTAATCCTGCCTACAATATCTTCCGACGCGCCTGCGGCGTACACGTTCGCCGTATCAAGGAAATTTCCGCCCGCGTCGATAAAGCTGTCGAGAATCTTCTTCGCCTCGGACTCTTTGGTCTCGCGTCCGAACGTCATGCATCCAAGGCATAGCTCTGAAACCTTAAGGCCCGTGGCCCCCAAGCGCCGATATTCCATGATGATGCTCCTTCCGTTGGGCCCGAGCTCAAGTCCGCGGACCTCGAGTAAATGACGAACAAATCCGGCTGAAAATCGATGACTGAATAATTTGTATGACGGCGCCGTCAAACATACCAGAGGACGGGGAATGAATCGCGGTGAAATATCGAATCGATTCAAAAAGCCAGCAAATGGTTTGATGATTCTTTCGATGAATAATCGCGATCGTGTTCCCGTCTAAATAATTGGGTGCTCTGATGGCTCTGGCACCCGATAGACTGGTTGGTAGCTCCTCCCACCAACCGGCATAACCGTCCGCGCAAGCGGGCGGCCGCTACGAACTGGCGGGCGCTCAGGAGTCCCCCCCCTCCTTTGACGCCCGCCGTCTTTTTTCCCCGCTCGATTTTTTTCGTATCCGGATTTCCGCCGGGATTTCACGCTGCGGCTTGACAGCGCACCATCGCGTCGTCATAGCTCAAGGTTCTATGTCGCATTGGATCAGATGGATCATTGTCGCGCCCGTCGTGATACTGGTGGCCGCAACCATCATGTCGAGCTGCAGTTCGAGCAGCGGATGCTTCGGCGTCATAGACTCGACCGGCGCCTTTCTTCCCGGCGTCTGCCCCGGACCGACTCCGACCCAGGGCTTCACGCTCGAGGCGATAAACATCTGCCAGCTCTTCCCGACGCCCTCTCCAACCGGAGTGCCGAGTCCGACGCCAACCCCAAAGCATCCTCTGCGCACCCCGACCCCCACCAAGACTCCGAGCCCGACGGCGTGCTCGACGCCCGCGCCCGGCACGATTTTCGATACCACCATCAATGGCACCGTCCAGGTTCAAGCGCAGGCGGTGCTCGTGAAGAAGGACAAGGTCCGCTACCAAGACATCACGAACGCCTCGAATACCTTCTGGGGCTCGAATCCGTCCGGAATCGTGGTGAATCCCGTCTTGAACTTCGGCGGCATCTACCAGGGACAGGCCCAGGGATGCACCTGTATCAGCGCGAGTTCCTCGGCCATCTCGAGCCTGGAATATGCCATCCAGGTGGGATCGCCCAGCCCGGCGTGCGGACCCTGCCCGACTCCCACCGTCACGCCCACGGCCACTGCTACGCCCAAGGGTGACGATACAGCCGCGCTCAGCTACGTGATTCCGGCGGCCGCGACGACAGTAGCCTCGGCGACTGCGCAATGGACCGTCCAAAATGACGCGCCGGTCGCCGGGCCAATCGTGCCCGGAACGCATGGCGAAGCGTACTTCATTACTCGCGACGCGATGCTGCACGCGATCGACTCGCACGGGAACCGGATCTTCGATCGTCCCGCCGGCGGAACCGGAGTTGCCGTCGCTCCTGACGGCACGGTTATCGTGCAAGGCACCACCGACTGGCTCTACGGGCTCACACCCAGGGGTATCCCGCGCTGGAAGGTGCAGGCCGGAAGGGGAGGCGTCCCGATAGCCGCCGGCGACAGCGCCGCATACGTCAGCGTCGGCACCAACCTCGTCTCAGTCAGCTCGCAGGGACAGATTAACTGGAGCATCCCGGTCGGTCCGGCGATCACCGCCGCGATAATCCCGGGCGGCGTCGTGATCGCGCCTGAGGGTGGCGACCTCGCCGCGTACTCCGCCACCGGCTCCGAGCTCTGGAGCTTCGCGCCCGCAGATGGATTCACAGGCCTCCTGGCCGTCACGGGAACCACCGTCTATTGCGCCTCGCGCAAGGGAACTCTGTACGCGCTCGATACCGATACCGGCGCGCAGAATTGGAGCGTCGATGGCGCCGGCGGCGGAGCTTCCGTCGCGGGACCGGTGGTCGACGCGCTCGGCCAGGCCTATTTCGGAGCCGGAGCGCTTTACGCGGTCGATTCCTCGGGCACGCTGCGCTGGACTTCGCAGGCGTACTCGCCCGCCGCAAGCAGTATCGCAGTGGACGCGGACGGCAACGTATATGTCGCCGTGGATGACGGTACGATAACCAAGCTCAGCGCCGACGGTTCCGCCGGATGGTCCTCGCACAGCGCGGGCAAGGTGCTAGCGCTCGCTGCATCGCCGTCGGGCGAGGTTTTCGTCGCGTCGTCGGACGGCAGAGTCTCGGCGCTCAAGTAGGCGCCCGCACCGTGCGCATCAGGAATCTAATCTTTGTAGTCGCGATCGCCGTGTTGCCCACGCCCGCGCTGGCGCAATCGGGATGCGGCATACCCAATGCCGGCAATGATCATTGGCCGGTGGCGTCACCGGCGAGCGTCGGCCTGTCGAGCGCGACCCTCTGTCCGATGGTGCCGTGGCTCGCCAATTGGAAAGAGGGAAACGTACACGCGGTTGTGGTGGCGCGTCACGGCAAGCTGGTGTTCGAGCACTATTTCACCGGCGCGGACGAGCACCTGGGTCGCGAGGTCGGGCCGGTCGCATTCGGCCCGGAGACCAGGCATGACGAGCGCTCGATGACCAAGAGCGTTACCGACTTGATCGTCGGGATAGCTATCGATCGCGGCTGGATTAAAAGCGTCGATCAAAGCGTGATGTCTTTCTTTCCGGAATATCCGGATCTTCGCACGCCGGAGAGGAATCGCATCACGCTGCGAAATCTCCTGACGATGTCGTCCGGGCTGGAGTGGCACGAGATCGATACGCCCTACACCAGCGACAAGAACAGCGAAATTCGGATGGACTCCGCGCCGGATCCCTACCGCTTCGCACTCGAACAACCGGTGGTCGCGCCGCCGGGCCAAATTTGGAACTACAATTCAGGATCTACCGAGTTGCTGGGCGAGATACTCCGCAAGGCGACCGGGAAGCCGCTCGACCAATTGGCGCGTTCGCTTCTGTTTGAGCCGCTCGGGATTTCGGACATCGAATGGTACAAATATGCGCACGGCAATCCCAGCGCCGCCGCGGGTCTGCGCCTGCGGCCGCGCGACCTCGCAAAGATCGGCCAACTCGTGTTGCAGCACGGCGTCTGGAACGGCAAGCAATTGGTGCCAGCCGCGTGGATCGACGCGTCCACGACTCCGCAGATAAATGGTCTGCTGATCTTCTTCTATGGATACCAATTCTGGCTCGGCCGCTCGCTTATCAATAAGCACGAGGTGGATTGGGCCGCCGCTTGGGGTCTCGGCGGCCAGCGCTTGTTCATCGTGCCCGCGCTTGATCTCGTAGTGGTGGTGAACGCCGGTCTTTACCGCAGCGATATGCAAGCCGCGGTGCCTCTCAAGATCCTCAACCAGTACGTATTGCAGGCAGCCGGGACGCCCTAAGCTCTCGGAGATGCTGGACAAGCCCGCTTGACGAGATTCACGTCCGCGGTATGAGATAGAAAGCGATGGATGCAATCGAGATAATCAAGCGGCGCCTCAAGGAAGACCGCGTCCCCGAGACTCCCGACGAAATCTCGCGCAAGAAAAAGCGTCCGCGCGAAGTCGCGTTCATGGACGTGAACCTATGCTTCCCGTGCGGAAAATGTCCTGAGTTCTGCCCGGTCAATTGCATCGAGTATTTGCGCAGCGGCAGCGTCCCCGGCCGCGGCGTGCAGCCGGTGCAGGATCGCTTCCAGGAATGCATAGGATGCTACATCTGCGTCGAGGTCTGCTCGCTGCTGACCGACTACGACGCGATCCGGATGTACGATTCGTCGCTGGTCGAAGACGCTCTCGGGGTCAAGATCACCGATACGCCTCCCGCCGAAGAGATTCCCGCCAAACCGTACGAGGAACTGTTCTCCGAGGGCGGCCTTTACCGCCATCTCGGCAAGGGCTCGCGAATCCGCGCCAAGATGAACGCCGAAGAGCGCGCCATCTTTGCGCGCGAAAAAGCCCGCGGATAATCCGCGCGATTTTCGCGCGCGAAAAAGCAAGAGGATAGTCCGCGCCATTATTTCTGCGCGCGCGAAATCCCGAAGCCGAGCGCCGCGAGAACCACCGAAAATCGAGCGCCCTACTTCTTTGCGCGCCAGACCTCGGGCTTCTTGCCCTGGCTCATGTCGGGCAGCGAGGTCAGTTCGGCGCGCGCCGGAGTGATCTGCATCAGGCCGAACTCCTTCGACTCCGGTCCCTCGGGCCAGAACTGGCTCAGATCGTAATCGAAGATCTTGCTGTTCCAGACGCGCTTCTTCTCGGCCACGTCCTCGACGAATCTCGCCGCGCCGGTGATGGTCAAATGGATGAAGTCGCTGCCCACCTGGTAGAACAGCTCAACCTTCTGGTTGCGCGCCAGATGCCGCGCCTTGGCCGAGTTCCGTCCGGTCGCGACCCACACCCGCTCGCCCTCGATCGCGGGATGGACCACCCGAACCTTCGGTTGATCTCCAATCGCGGTCGCAAGATAGGCCCAGGTCGCCTTGGCCCCGACCGCCTGCGCCTTGCTCCAGAATTCTTTGGACTCCATCGCGTCACCTCCCTCAACGACACGCGCCGCCGTCGCCCCACGACGGTAAACGATCCCGCCCGCCCGACGCCAGCACTTCGCGAGGTCACGCGCCGTGATCCGGCGCGGATGCTGTCAGGGCGTCTTGAGCAGCTTCGCGATCGCTGAACCTAACTGCTCAAAGTGACGCGTATTCCAAGTATAAATCGTCTCGGCTTTCGCCTTCAGAGCGCAGCGCGCAATCAGCGCGTCATAGATCGTACCGCCGATAATGCCCGCCTGAGCCGCCTCTGCGATCACCGCATGATATTCATCGGCAGTCAGCGCGATGATCGAGAGGCGTTCACGGATGTTCTCGAGAAAGAGCATCACCTGCTCTGCACTAAGGCGCTGCCGACCCGGCAGTCGGGTCATCACCGAATACACCTCCGCCAAGCTATGCGCCGCGCAGCAATCACGCCTTTTGTCCGCGGCCGCGAGAGCGCTCAAGCTCCGTTCGTGATGCTCGTGTTCATCGAGGAAGGCGGGGATCAGCGCCGAGGTATCAAAGAACGCTCTCACCGGTTTTTCCCGAGGTTGCCTTCGTCGCGCTCGCGCCGTATCTGCTCAAGGGTCTCCTGAACGGTCGCGGCCGAGAGCGGCTCGCCGCTATGGAACACCCAGACCCCACGCTTCTTTCTAAGCATCGCCGTACCGCGCACCGGCCGTAGCGTAATTCGATCGTCGGTGCTTTCCATCTCCAGTTGATCACCGGCGGCAAGTTGTAGTTTTTCCCGCACCGGCTTCGGGAGCACGATCCGGCCCATTTTGTCGACCTTCAATATGGCAGCCATGATTGCCATTTTACCTCTCTATTTGGCAATGGTAAATGGCAACGACCAATCGCCCGAAGCCTGGCGTTCGCCCCATCGTCCCGTCACGCGCTCCATGCCTGTCATTGCCACGCGTGGCTGCCGCGCGAGGAATCCCGCTCTTGCCGCCGGCCTCTCTGCTACTCGCCAGTGAGGTGCATGGACGTCTCGGGATTCCTCGCCCAAGGCTCGGAATGACGGTTGGGGGCTCGCCTGAGACTACGATACTCATGCACCCGCCCACATCCGTCATTTCGACCCCTTCTACGTGCTCAGGGCAGGCTCCGGGAAAAATCCCGGAACGCACGTGCAGTAAGTGTGGAACTAATCGAGCACACGGATAACGACGGATTCCTCGCGCACGGGAGCAACGCATGCGGGAATGACACCCACTCTTGCCGGGTGCCGGAGGACCACGCGCGCGTGCGCATCATGCCTCCCGCCCAAAAGATCAATCCACAGCCCCTGCTCCGGGGCGGTTTGACAGTGCCTTGGATGGGCATTAGCCTCGCGCTTTGGTAGAATCAGTCGGATGGAGAAGCAGGCTCGGCGCGCGCAGGTGTTGCGCCATGCAAAACGGATATTCGCCCGCAAGGGATATCATCGCACCAACGTCGCCGATATTATCGCGCGGGCGCGAATCGCGCGTGGCACCTTCTATCTCTATTTTCAAAATAAAAAAGACCTGTTCGAGGAGCTGCTCGAACAGGTGCTGACCGAGCTGACCAGCCGAATCCTGCGCCTGCGCGTCGGCGCGGACCAGCCCAACCCGGTCGAGCAGCTTCGCGACAATCTGCGCCGCGTGGTCGAGTACGTCCTCGAGGAGCGCGAGCTGACCGATATCCTGCTCAATCATTCGGTCGGTTTCGATCGCGAGCTGGATCAGCGCATCCGCGAGTTTTATGATCGGATCGCGATGCTGATCCAGCGTTCGCTGGATTTGGGAATCGAGATGAATCTGGTGCGCAAATCCGACACCCGCGCGATCGCGTACTGTATCCTGGGCGCGATCAAAGAGGTCGTAAGCCTCCTCTCGCGCACACCTAAATCCGATACTTCCGCGCTGGTCGAGGAGATCCTGGATTTTGGCTTGCGCGGGGTCGCGCGGCCCGAGCTGTTGGAAGCCGCCGAGCGCGCCGGCAATGGCGCTTCGGGAGCCGGCTTTTTATTTGCCCGCAACTAGAATGACATGTCAGTTTTAGCTCAAAAAGAAGCCCGCCTCCCGCGCAAAAAACTTGAGACCGGCGTGGCATTCTATGACCTCGACGGGACCCTGTGCGCGCTCAACCTCGTCCACTCGGCCCTGTTCATCCTGGCCAACCTGGGCGAATGGTCCGGGCGCGCTGGATACCTGCTTTCCTTCGCCGCGCGCGCGCCACGCCTCTACCTGGCCGAGCGCAAGGATCGCCGCTTGCTCAACCAGGTCCTGTTCGAGTCATTTCAAGGCGTCTCGGCCGACCGCCTGTTCTCGCTCGGCGAGGAATACTGCGAGCGCGTGCTGCTGCGGAACCTCTATCCGCGCGCGGTCGAGATTTTGAGCGCCAACCGCGACTTCGGACTCGAACCGGTCCTCGTCACCGGCTCGCCCGACTTTATCGCCGAGCCACTCGCGCGCCATCTCGGCGTCAATCACGTCGCCGCCAATCGGCTGGTGATGTCGCGAGGACGCGCCACCGGGCGAATCTCCGCGCCGGTGATGGCGGCGGAAGAGAAAGCCGCGTGGTGCGCGGAGTTTGCGGCCGCGCGCGATATTTCGCTGCGCGCGTGCTGGGGCTACGCGGATTCCTATTACGACCTGCCGTTTCTCGCCGCGCTGGGGCATCCGGTCGCAGTCAATCCGGACCGCAAGCTGCGCGCGGCCGCGCTCGGGCGCAATTGGCCGATCATCACCTTCGACAAATCCCGCGACTCCGCCGCCGCAGCAACTGAGGGCGATCGCGCGCTGTCCGCTTCCGGGGGAATCATCGATGGCGCGTCCTGAGGCCAAGCTCAAAGAACTCAAGCCCGCCGAGCTCAAGCATGATGTCGGCGCGCGCCGCGATTTGGTGGTCACCGTCAACCGCCGCTCCGAGCGCAGGCTGATCGCTTACGGCGAAGAGTTTCTGTACGAAAAGCTGCCGGTCGGCACGCGCGTGATTTATCCGCCTCCGCCGCTCGAAGAGCTGCCCGATCCGGACCAGGCAATCCGCTACGCGCTCCTGCGTCCCGAGAACGCCGATCCGCTGTTCGCGCAGCTCAATCCGAACATGCGCGTCACGATCGCGATCGATGACATCAGCCTGCCGCTGCCGCAGATGCGTGCGCCCGATATCCGCGAGCGCGTGCTCAACCAGATGCTGCAGACGCTGGCGGATTACGGCGTCGATGACGTGCACATCATTATCGCGACGGCGCTGCATCGCCGGATGACCGAGGCCGAGATTCGCCGCGTCGTCGGCGAGCGCGCGTTCAAGCAGTTTTGGCCCGATCGGCTGTACAACTTCGACGCCGAGAATCGGTCGGAAATCACGATGCTCGGGAAGACCGATCATGGCGAGGAAGTGTGGCTCTCCAAGCGCGCGGTGGAATCTGACCTGCTGCTCTATGTGAATATCAACCTGGTTCCGATGGACGGCGGGCACAAGTCGGTCGCGGTCGGCCTCGCGCCCTATCAAAGCCTGCGGCATCACCATAATCCCGCCACGCTGCGCGATTCTCATTCGTACATGGATCCGAAGCATTCCGGGTTGCACCGCTCGGCAAACCGGATGGGCGCAATAGTCAAAGAACATCTGAACGTCTTCACGGTCGAGACCGCCGTCAATACTCACATGTACGGCGGCATGATGGATTTTCTGCACAAAAACGAAGATCAGTTCAGCGACTGGGATCGCACTCGCACCAACGCCTTTCGCTGGACCATGCGCAACATGTCCAACGAGCTGCGGCGCAACGTCCTGCACAACTACCGCTCGCCGTACGGGATGACGGGCGTGTGGGCCGGCGACACCGATGCAGTGCACGAAAAGGCGCTCGCGCGGGTCTTCCAGCAATACGCAGTCCCGGTCAAGGGACAGGCCGACATACTGATTGTCGGAGTCCCATTCATCTGTCCTTACAATGTCAACTCGATCATGAATCCTATCCTCGTCCAATGCACCGGGATGGGCTACCTGTTCAACATGTACCGGAACAAGCCGTTGGTGCGGCCGGGCGGCACGATGATTATCTGCCATCCGCTCCGCGACGAATTTCATCCGGAGCATCATCCGAGCTACATCGAGTTTTTCCATCGGTGCCTCGCGGAGACGACCGACTCGGTCGAGCTGGAAAAGAACTTCGAGCGCGAGTTCGCGCACAACCCGACTTATACTCACATGTACCGATACGGCCACGCCTATCACGGAGTGCATCCGTTCTACATGTGGTATTGGGGCGAGCCCGCGCGCCAGCATGTCGGCCGCGTGATCTCCGCCGGATGCGAACAGCCCGAGGTCGCGGCGCGCCTGGGATGGGACTCGGCCGACACGCTTGATGAAGCGATCGCGATGGCGACCTCGGAGCTCGGCCGTTCCGCGTCGATTACCTACTTGCACTTGCCGCCGCTGGTGATCGCGGACGTTGAATAGCTATTGGGACCAGGATGTCAGGCAGCAACGGAAATAGCCGCGGATTGAATGGTCGCGCAAGCGGTGCGATGCCGCCGCTCGAGGAGATCTTCCGCAAGCGGCGCATCTTTCTGACCGGCGCGACCGGCTTTCTGGGCAAGGTTTTCCTGATGCTGCTCCTGCGATGGCATCCGGAGCTCGAGCGCGTGTTTATCCTCGTCCGTGGCGACAAGAAATCGAGCCTGAACCGCTTCCGGCGCGAGATTCTCGACTCGCCCGCGATGGCGCCGCTGCGCGATCATCTCGGCTCTCGATTCGATCGGTATATAGAAGAGAAAGTAATCGTCGTTCCCGGCGACATTACCAATCCCGAACTACTGGCCGCCGATGCGGACCCGATCCGGAGCGGCAGTATCGACGCGGTGGTGCATAGCGCCGGACTGGTCAACTTCGAAGCATCGCTGTCGAAGTCGATTGAGGTCAATGCGGGCGGCGTCGCGAATGTGGTCGCGTTCTGCCGCAAGATCGGCGCCGCGATGCTCCATATCTCGACTTGCTATGTCGCGGGCGCCGCCGATGGGCATCGCTTCGAAGACGATATCCCCACCAACTGGTGTCCCGCGGGACGCAAGAGCTTCAACCTCGAGCGCGAGATTCGCGACGCACGCGCCGCGATCGCCCGGGTAGAGGCGGAATCGCGCGACCAGCAGCGAATCGCGGACTTCCGCGGCGAATCCGACGACGACGACGCTGAACTCGAATCCCGCGAAGGCGCGCTGGAGCATCGTCGCAAAGCCTGGGTCGAAGAGCGCCTGAAAGAAATCGGCAAACAGCGCGCGCTCAAATGGGGATGGCCTAATACCTATAGCTACACCAAGAGCCTGGGCGAACAGTTAGTATTGGCGGCGCGCGATGAGTTGAACGTAACCGTGGTGCGCCCCGCCGTGATCGAAAGCGCCATCGCGGATCCTTTTCCCGGATGGAACCAGGGCGTCAACACCAGCGCTCCGCTGACTTATCTGGCGGGCCGCGGCTACCGCTTCTATCCGGCGAAGGCCGAGCTGGTGCTCGACGTGATTCCGGTTGATCTGACCGCGCATGCGATGATCCCGATTCTCGGCGCGCTGCTCATCAAGCGGCAGCAGCCGATTTATCAGCTATGCACTTCGGATCGTAATCCTTTGCCGATGCGCCGCCTGGTCGAGCTGACTGCGCTAACTCATCGGCGCGACCATCGCGGCGACAAGGGCTCTTCGGCCCGGATGGCGAAGCATCTGGAAGCCGTCGTGGTCTCGCAGAATACCTACGACCTCGCGAGCGAGACGTTGCCGCGCATTCTCAAACGCGCGGCCGAGATTGCGCGCTCAGTAGTCGGCGAGGATTCCGAACGAATCAAGCAGCTCGAAACGCGCATCGACACGTTCAAGGACAATACCGAGCTCGCGCGCGAGCTGGTCGAGGTTTACCGGCCCTATATCCAGGAGCTGGTCTATACCTTCCACGGCGCGAACGCCCGCGCGCTCTACGCGAGTCTCGCGCGCGACGACGTGAAGCATCATCCGTATCGCCCCGACCAGATCGACTGGCGCGACTACTGGATGAATGTCCATATGCCCGGCCTGCGCCGGCATATCTTCGGCCAGCTCGATTTGCATACGCGCCGCCAGCGTTCGCTGCCGCGGTACCGCAACCTGGTCGATCTGCTCGATCGCGCCGCCGAGCGTTACGGC
>JBAPSR010000002.1:0-3359 GCA_049281755.1 Binataceae bacterium (SeqCode) | reverse complement strand
CGAAATGACGATTGCGGGCCTGGTGCATCAGTATCATAGCCTCAGCCGGACCCCCCATCCGTCATTCCGAGCCCCTTCGACGTTGCTCAGGGCCGGCTCCGGCGAGGAATCCCGAGGCGTCCGTATTCCGAGCCAGGGTCTGAGGCAAGGCCTATCGTCGCGGATTCCTCTCGCACGGCGACTTACTGAACGATCGGTTGGGAGGCTTTGACTAACCCCCGTGCCCGGATGCTAAATTAGCCGTACAGTCGGTCTGAACTATCGTTCAGAGGAGGGTTTCGCGATGAAGCGTACGGGAGTTCATCATCTTGGTCTGGCCACGCTGGATATCGAGCGCACGATCGAGTTCTACACCCAGAAACTCGGATGGGAAATCGCGTGGGCCGACGTAATCGAGACCCAGGGCGGCGGCAAAATCAAGCACGTGTTCATGAACACCGGCGACGGCTCGCTGGTCGCGTTCATGTGCCCCGAAAAAGTTCCTGGCATTCCGACCGAATGGGCCACCGACATCAACAGCGCACAGGGATTGCCCAGCGGCTTCTATCACTTCGCCTTCAACTGCGACACGATCGCAGAGCTCGAGGCCAAGCGCGCAGAGCTGATCGGGCGCGGCGTCGATGTGACCGCGGTGGTTGACCATGAATGGTGCCGGTCGATCTACTTCCGCGATCCCAACGGACTGCTGCTCGAATACTGCGTGACGGTGCGCGATTTCACCGCCGACGACAAGATCATGAAGCATCACGATCAGCCGGGCGCGATGGTCGAAGATCCCGCCGAAGCAAAAAAGGTCATGAAGTTCCTGATGAGCACCGAGCGGCCGCCGGGAACGCATCATCCGGTGTGATCGCCACAGATTAGAATTTCCACAGGGCGGCCGAAGCGGGCCGCCCTTTTTTTTCTTGTACGGATGACTGATACTCGGCAGACCGCAATTCGACTTGGGAGAAACGTGATGGCTGAGATGGATGTTTTCGAAGCGATGTATTCCGCGCGCGCACTGCGCAGGTTCAAACCCGATCCCGTACCCGACGAGGTGATGACCAAGGTCCTCGACGCCGCGATTCGCGCGCCTTCGGGCAGCAACGAGCAGTCGTGGCTGTTCGTGGTGGTCAAGGACGCGGCGCAGCGCAAGAAGCTCGGCGACATCTATCGCAAGGGCGGCGACATCCTGTTCGCGCTCTATGCGAATCGCACCAAGCCCGAGCACATGGCGCAATCCACCTTCGACAAACTGATGGCCTCGGCGACCTACCTGGTCAACCACATGGCCGACGCCCCGGTGCTGCTGGTTGCGTGCCTCAAGCAGAGCGCGCCGTCAGGACCGCCGCCGAAGCTCTCGCCCGAGATCCTCGACAAGATGCGCGGGATGGTGCGGATGAGCGGCTCGAGCATCTATCCCGCCGTGCAGAACGTCATCCTCGCGTGCCGCGCGCTGGGCCTCGGCACCTGTCTCACGACGATTCACGCATTCTATGAAGACGAAGTGCGCGCCGTGCTCGGTCTTCCGCCTGAGGTGGCGACCTACGCGCTGATGCCGATCGGATATCCCAGCGACAAGTTCGGCCCGATCAAGCGCCGCCCCGTGAGCGAGGTTGTATGCCTCGATCGCTACGGCAACGCCTGGAAGTGAGTTTAGGTATTCCCTGAAATTTCCTCTCCCTCCGGGAGGTGCCACTGGCACGCGGGCGGCGCGGCGATTGCTTCTTTTATCAATCGCCGTGACGCGCGGGTGAGGGCGGCCTTGCGCTAAGCTTTCTTTTTAATCGCGCGCCGCTTTCGCCCCAGCAGTGCCGCGAGGTGCGCCGAATCGCGCGCGCCTACAAGTGCGAGGCGGAAAATCACACACTCTGTTTTTCCGTTGGCCCGGCGGAAGAACCTGCAATGGCTACTTAGCCCAGTTTTCGATCCGCAAGCCTGGAATGCGCGCGAAGTCGCTCTGATTGTTAGTTACCAGTGTTGCCCCTTCTACGAGCGCGTGTGCAGCTATCCAGAGATCATGATCGGCGATTATTTCACCGCGTCTTGCGAGGTCGGCTTTTATGGCTCCGAACCGCTCCGCAATTGCCGCAGTGAAAGGCAGGAGTTTCACGCCCGCAAAGAATCGGCGGTACCTGCGCAAGTTTTTCTCGATCTGTGCGGAGCGGAAAATCCCGTAGTAGAGCTCGCCAAGCGTGATCAGCGAAATATAACGGCTTGAGACGCGCGTCGCTTCAAGCCGCCCAACCACTGCAGGCATCGCCCTCATGTAATAGACGATTGTGTCCGTATCGAGCAGCCAGTTCACAGCGCATCGATCTCGAGAGCACTGCTCTTGTTGCGCCGGCTTGTGTGAATCGCTCGGATCATTTCGTCGGCCTCGTCAGGTGACAGCGTTCCCCGAATCTCGATCCATGGATCGCTCTGGTGTGATGCTTTTCTCGCGCTCGCTCTGGTAACGGTCACGCTGACCTCCTCATCAGGTACAAGGTGGAAGCGTCGGCGGAGCGCCGCACTCAATTCTTTTGCTCTGACATTCCGTAGCGTAACGTGCCTGCGCATAAGTTGGCCCCTTCCGAAGTTGTATTGTTCACTAGCATGCAGCGGACCACGGCCGCACTCAAGGTGGATCTGTCCACACCAACGATTTTCAGGCGCCGATGAGACGACGGGCGAGGATCAACCATTCTCCTTCGCTAAGTCCGCGCGGACTTTTGCGGCGGCGGACTCGACCGCCTGATGCTGCTGCATCAGCGCGGCGAGCTTCGCCGGATCGCGGCTGCCTGCGAGGCGGTACTCGTCCGCGTTGCGCACGAAGCTTTGGTAGGCGTCGAGCATCGCGGCGAAGTCGCGATACGAGGCGCGCGCGGAGTCGCGCGTCGTGGTGGCGGACAGGCCGCGCGCCTTCTTCAGCGCGTAGTAAAATTCGCCCATCTCTTCCGACGAGACCTGCCGGTTCTCGATCATGAAGCCCGCGCTCGAGTAGTCGGCGAGCTTGTCGGCGAGCTCGGAGATCAAATCGGTGTTGGCGGCGAGCTCCTTGCGGTAGTTCGATGAGTAGCACGCGGCCGCGCACGCTATCGCGGCGGCGGCAATCAAAAAGAGCGCGGGCCGGAAAAGACCGGCCCGCTTGCCATCATTCATGTGCCCGTGCCTGATCGTGATTGCGCCTGCCGCGCCCGATGACTCGGCTCCTCAAGCGAGGTTCTGCTTGAAGAACGCGATCGTCTTGGCGAACGCCTCCTTGGCGTGTTGCGGATGATGCGACGGACGATCGTCGCACATGAAGCCGTGGTCGGCGTCGGGATAGAACACCACCTCCGCCGGCTTGCCGGATTTCTTGAGCGCGTCGCGGAACGCGTCAACTTCCGTGATCG
>JBAPSR010000001.1:0-2260 GCA_049281755.1 Binataceae bacterium (SeqCode) | reverse complement strand
CCCAGGCCGACCTCTCCCGCGCCGAGATGGAGCACGTCCAAGCCGTCAATGCGCGCGACGACGCCAAGGTCGCCCTCGACGCCGCGATGGGTATGGCCGACTCCGCGCCGCCCTACAACGTGGTCGGTACTCTCGCTTACTCGCCGGTCACCGATACGCTGCCCGATTTGCTCGCGCGCGCGTTTGCGCTGCGCCCCGATTTGAAAGTCCTGGTGAACGAGGCTCGCGCGGCCGGCGCCCGCGTCAATCAATTCAAAAGCGACTATCTTCCCACGGGAACCGCGCAGCTCGGCTACAGCGCGATGGGAACCGGGCTGCCCGCGGCGAACAACCTTTTCGCGGGACTGGTAATCACCTGGCCGCTGTTCAACGGCTTTCGCACTGAGGATCAAGTCGCCGAAGCCCGCGCCCGCGAACATGCGATCGGCTACGCGTTCGCCGATATGCGCCAGCGGGTGGTCGAAGAGGTCCACACCTCGTTCCTTAACTGGCAGGCCTCGGTGGTAGTTATCAAAAATTCCGAAGAGACGCTTAGCGCCTCGCGCGAGGAACTGAGCCTCGCGACCCAGCGCTATCGCGCGGGTCTGAGCTCGATCATCGAACTCGACGAAGCCGAACGCCGCTACACCGAGGACTCTGCCGCCTACGTCAACGCGCTCTACGGATATTCGGCCGCGCAAGCCGCGGTCGAGCGCTCGACCGGAGAATCGATCGCCAATATCAAGTGAAGAGCCTACCGCGGTTAAAAGAAAGGGCCACGGACGCCGGGGAGGAGTTCAGCCCGGCGCCCATGGCCACACATCCAGCTCCCACGCGCACTTCGCAGGAACCGGCTCGGGGGGCTATCTGACTTACGCGCCTAGTATCGGAACTCCATGTTCAGCATGAACGCGTGAGTATCGCGCGGCACCGAGAACCCCGTGACCGGCACGACCGTCGGTCCCAGGGTCTGGCCGGGGAAAGTGAACTGGTCGTGGTAGTAGGTGATGTTCTGGGTGTCGACCGCAAACCGGAAATAATCGTTGACCTTGTAATCGAGACCGACCACCCACCGATAGAAGTCGAGTGGATCCTTGTCAACTTTCGTGTTCGGCTCGAATGCCTGGAACATCCCGAACACCGCAAACGGCGTCCGCGGGATATCGAAGTGCCCGAAGAAGTCGTACCCGCGCTGGCTCGCCTGATGATTCAGGATATCGCCGGCCATCGTGTTAAACGGCCCGAACGTACCGGTGGTGATTGGCCCGGAGCCTGAAAACAGGTTGGCGCTGCTGAAGGCGTCTTTTCCGATGTCATATTCTCCAGCGATGGCCCAGTGCTTCGCCGTATAGTGCAGCAGGAACGCGCTGCGCCAGCTCACCGTGCTGCCGCCGGTCCCCGAAGTATCCGGGGTGCTGTCGAGCCATCCGTAGTCCATGAACGCCGTGATCCCGAGCGAGTCGTAGCGCGAGTCGGCGCCGAACGGGTTGTAGGTGACGCGGCCCATCACCTGCTTCATCGCGCCGATCTGCTGCGCATGATAGCTCGCATCGTTGTACGCGCCGATGTCGTAATCGAGGTACTGCTTCTCGTTGAACTTGATCGGACCCTTCATTGAAGCGCCCATCTGGGTCGAGCTCAGGCCGAGATAGTTCCACGGCGTCAGGTTTACATAGCGGAAGCCGTAGAGGTGCTCTTCCCAATCGACTAGCGGGTTCGGCTGCTGCCCGAAGGTGAACTGGTCATCGCTCATCGCGTTG
The DNA here is from genome assembly GCA_049281755.1 of Binataceae bacterium (SeqCode). Classification (GTDB taxonomy): domain Bacteria; phylum Desulfobacterota; class Binatia; order Binatales; family Binataceae; genus JBARDN01. Next base: position 521 of record JBAPSR010000001.1, on the reverse strand, counting down.
ACCCGCATGATTTTCTTGAAGAACGTATTGTAGTCGAGATAACCGTACTTGAGCCGGTAACCCAGATTGCCGGAGAGCGCGCTCGCGTACGAAGTGTTTTTGCCAACGGTCGTGGCGGTCGCCGTTCCGATCGTGGAATAGACGTCGGGCGTCAACCGCATCATGAAGTCATCCGTCGGCGTGAACTTGAAATCCAGGTAACCGCGCGTGATGTCGAATGCGTTGAAACTATTGTTGCCCGGTCCCGGCCAGTTCATCGCGGTATCCAGGAACTGCGGCCCGAAGCCGGTGTGCGACATGAAGCGATAGTCCGCGAAGACCAGGGTTCCGATGGAGATCTTGTTCAGCCATCTGCCGCTGAAGTTCTGCCACGCGGGCGTCATGTCCGCGACCTGTTTGCTGAGAACCTGGTTCTGCTGGGCAAGCTCGGCGTTCTTGTGTGCGATGTCGGAAATCTGCGCCTGGTTCTGGTCGAGTTGCGCCTGAGTCTTCTGCTCGATGCGCTTCTCCAAGTCCTGCGT